>JAUNAI010000329.1 GCA_030527705.1 Planctomycetia bacterium
ATATTGATTACGTTTTCGGCGGTTTCTGAGACGATGATGACGATGATTCTGCGGGAGAAGCTGGAGGAGATGACGACGATTCCGGTTTCGGCGGTTTCGGCGACGATGATGACGATGATTCCGCAGATAGTGACGATTTCGGCACAGAAAGTGCGGAAGCTGTCTCAGATGCCGCAGATACCGAAAATATGGCGAGTGACACTCAGGGAGACGCCAACGCGGACGGTGAGCGAAAAATCAGCGCGGTGAAAGCGGACGCAGTGAAGTTTCCCTCGAACGGAACAGTGGCGGGTGAAGAAGCGACGATAACGCTCCATGGGATTCCGTACCGATTCCGTTGGTGTCCGGCTGGCACGTTTCAGATGGGGAGCGCGTTGACGGAAGTCGGTCGAAACGTAGACGAAAAACCGACAGAAGCGGTTGTACCGCACGGTTTCTGGATTCTCGAAACGGAAGTGACGATGCAGATGTTCGCCAGTTTCGTGCGTCAGACTGAATATAAAACGGATGCGGAACGTGACGGCGTCGGTGGTTACCGTGTGAACCTCAAGACAGGTCATATTCTCGGACCAGACCCAACGGTGAACTGGAAAAATATCGGTTATCAGCAGGAAAAAATCTTCCCCGTCACGAACGTTACGTGGTACGACGCGCAGAAATTCGTGGAATGGTTCCAGAAAGAAATTTCGACACATGAAGACCCGGTCGACTCACGTCGTCAGGTACGTTTACCATCTGAAATGCAGTGGGAATATGCGTGTCGTGCTGGAAGAGTAACCCGTTACGGAAGCGGTGACGATTTGTGGGAGCTGGCTGAACATGCGAACTTGCGCGACATTCGCCAGAATCAGACGCTCATGGGAACCGATGAGTGGAAACGTTCTCCGTGGACCCTGCCGCAGGGTGGTCCATTCCGTTATACCGGCCGCGTCGGCTCCTTCACGCCGAATGCCTGGGGAATTTTCGACATGCACGGAAATGTCTGGGAATGGTGTGCTGACGGTTACGCCGATTATGAACACGCAGTCCTCCCCGGTGAAAACGCGTCGGAACTCGAAAAATTCCTCGGCAGAACGAATCCCGACCTACAGAATCTAAAAGTCATGCGCGGTGGTGGATGGAATACAGCATACATCTCTGCACGTTGCGCGAATCGTAGTAGTAACGTACCTTCCCGCCGTTTCGTCGCGCTTGGTTTCCGTTTTATCGTCCTCCCGATGGAACCTGAAGTCGCGAAAGATGCCAGTGCGGAAGAAGATGAAGATGGAGAATCCACGACAGACTCCATTTTCGGCGGTGGGAACGACAGTGAAAATGATGACGGTGAAAGCATTTTCGGCGATGATGACGATTCCGACATGGACGACGAAAGTGACGAAAATACCGACGAAGAAGACAGTGATTTCGGAGATTCGGAAGAGGATTTCAGTGATGAAGAATCCGATGATGCCGATTTCGGAGATGATAACGATGACTCATCAGACGATTCTGGTGATGAATCGGAAGATGCAGAAGAATCCGAAGACTCTGGCGACGACAGTTTCTTCTAAAAATCCGTAGATACAGAAATTACGCTTTCTTCTTCGTCAGCGTTCCGGTCATGCCACGGAATAAATACAGTCCGACAGCGCTCAGAACAATTCCAACGATGAGCGTTGTTGGCTGAACAGGGTTAAACGTCTCAATTTCCCAGAGTTTAAAATATACAATTTTTAGAAGAAATGCACTCGCAATCACGCCGAAAAGGCCGATAAAAAACGTAGAGAGAGTCCCCCGTGGGTTATGGCCGGGCACAAGTAACTTGGCGAACACTCCCGTCACTACGGACATGCCGACCCAGAGCAGTACATAATTCAGTACGCTTTCTACCGTAATACTAACGCTGTAGTTATCCATGAGCGACCCTCCCGGAACGCCACGTACTTCAATTAAACACCTATAGAGCATAAGATTGAACACGAAACCGGAGTGTGCGAAAATGGATTCCTTTCCATCTCGCCGACACCGGTCGTGTGCGTAAGGGAATTTCACCATGTGCCGTCATTCTGGGACACGGAATCCTTTCCGAAAAATCCCGCTTTCAGAGTTTCATCCATGAAATTCCGTCCGTGGAATCCTTACGTCCAAGCATCACGCAGGTTCAATTCCCGCCAAAATCCCTGTGAAACAGAGCTTATTTCGTTTCCTGGAGTTTCGCAGTTTCATTCTGCAGAACGTTCCGGGCTCCCGGAGAAGCGTAATGAATATCGTCCTGAAGATAGTAACCGCTCGGAAGCGTCTGACCGCCGATATACGACTGGCATCCCGTCGCGGAAATAACGGCAACCAGACAAATTCCAAAAATCATACCATACAGAGGGCGCATGTGCCACCTCCTTGTTTCCTGACAAATGAAAGGACCGGGTTCCGACCCAATCCGAAAATCTTTTAAGTGCTACTAAATATGTTATCGTCGTTATAACCACTACACTTTAATAATTTCCAGGAGTTTTTCCGCAATGAACAAAAAAGTTGCAATTCATAAAATTTTCCTGACTTTCTTAACAGGATTTTTTGCCGTATTTTGTGTAGATTTTTCATTTTCACAGAACACACTGATTCGGCTAGAAATTTTCTGCGACGGACAGCTTCAGCCTACCGCGGCTCATGAGTGGGCACGCGAGTTGAACTCTTTACGTTTCCAGAGCGTCCAGATTCGAGCGGGTGACAGTACCGACGTACTCGACATTCAGCCGATTGGTGACCGGATGTATCACGTTTCGGGCATGCTTACACGTGGAAATCGGATTCTATTACCGGGAGATGCCTCATTTTCACTGGGGCAGGTCCGGAGTATTAAGCCGTATTTAGAAGAACTGATTTCCGCGTTGGAATCTGACCTGGCAGCAACTCAAGCGGCGGAAGAAGCAGAGCGTTCAGGAGCCTCCGCCCAATCCGAAACCGCTCAGGATACGCTTTTTACGGACCTCGCGGAGCCGGTTAATTTCTCGACGCAGGGAATTTCACGACGGAAAGTCCTTCAGAAACTCAGTCGGCAATTCGACTCACGTGTTCAGTTCCCGAAAAGCATTCAGACGGCATTCGATGAAGAAGACCTCGTGACAGAAGAACTGAACGGTATAGCACGCGGCACAGCATTGGTTTATGTACTCCGTTATCTCGGCTTCTGTGTCGTTCCGGTCCGGGCAGAAACGTCAGAAACGTCAGAAAGAGCAAGAGCAGGAGCAGGAACAGGAACTTCTGACACTTCAGAAACCGGCTGGATTCTGCGAGTTGTCGCGGCAGACCGTGTAAACGCAGCGGACATTCTTCCGGTCGGTTACCCAGCAGAAAAAGCGACGCCAGACGTACTTTTCGAGCGTTTTCAGGCTAACGTAGATGGCGCGACGGCGGAAACCGTTCTCAATTCACTTCAGAAACGCCTTGACATTCCGTTCCTGTACGATTATAACTCCATGGCCGGCCGTGGAATTGAACTGAATGCTGTCACGGTAAAACAACGCGCAGGAAAATTCTCGTATAAACAGCTTCTGGATGCCGTTCTGTATCAGGCACAGCTTCAACGTGAAGTCCGAACCGACGAGGCGGGCCGTGTTTTTTTCTGGATTAGCACCATCCGAAGTGGACTGGAATGAGACCTCTTATAATCAGAAAAACATTCAAGAAATAAAAAGCCTCCCATTTTCGAGAGGCTTTCTTTCTTACATAATCCAGCTATCCGGTTTAACTACCGTTTCTCGATTCCGAAAATCAATAACCGGAGGACATAGAAGATTCCGAGGTAGAATCCGTAGCGGGCTGATTCTGTTGAGCCACCGTGGCACGTGCCATACGGATGAGCTGGAGTCCCTGCATGACTTCCTGCTGGGAGAAGTTCGTCGTCGTGACGCCGTTCGCATGCAGAACGGTTTCCGAAGCGAGATGTTCAACCGAAACACCGCTATTCAGGTGCCACGCAGCAAACTGAGCGCTACGGAGATCAACCTGACCCAGCATACTCACCAACGCAACCACTTCCGGTTTTGCCGAGCATTCTTCAATCGGGCAGATTTCATATGCCACACGCGGAGTCGGTTCTGGCTTACCATACTCGAGACACACGGACTGGTATTTCACCGCAACGACTTTTTCAGCCGGGACGTTATTGAAACCACCCATGCCGCCTCCCATACCGCCCATACCT
>JAUNAI010000330.1 GCA_030527705.1 Planctomycetia bacterium
CGTTTTTTATCTTTAGGTTATTTCAGTGCTCCGACAATTGTGGTTTCGTCCTGGACACCTACGAATTTTTCGACAATTTCACCTTTTTGGAAGATGAAAAGCGCTGGAATTCCCTGAATCCCGAATTTTTGTGCAAGCGCTCCTTCTTCATCGACGTTTACTTTCCCGATCTTGGCTGTGTCGGGAAGTTTTCCGGCTTCCGACCATGCGTGAAGCATTTCTCCCTGACGCATGCAGGGACCACACCATGGCGCCCAGAAATCGACGAGAACTTTATTTTCACTCTGAATAAATGCGTCAAAATCCGCGGCCGTCAGGTTTACAATCTGCTGTTCGACTGCGTTTTCTTGCTGAGTGGAATCTGTTAGTGTGACAACTTCTGGTTTTGGGGTTTCTGCGGTATTTTCTGTACTTGGTGACTTACTCTCACAACCTGTCCAGAGGGCAATTCCGCAGAGTAAAATCAGGGATATGTGCCAGTTTTTCATGATTTTATCCTCCATGAGTAAATTTAAAAATATGAATGATGATATAAATTCTGTCTATATTATACGGATTGTATGGAAATTCTACTATTTATACCCGAGGCATTATAAATTTCCGTTTTCTGTCATTTCGCGTTGCTGAAATAACTACTGAAAAGCCTGCCTTTTCCTGAATTTTCAAGTGGAGGCAGTGTAATATATGTTGGAACTCCTCATAATATATATGATATGTTGGAACTCTTCCTGTGTTGGAGTTATTCTTTCACGATTTCGCCGTCCAGCATAATTTGGCCGACGAGATAACGGATTCCCTCGTAAACTGATGGGGAAAGTGTTGGGTCTGTAGTCTTTTCCGGAACGCCGGAATCTAACTCGATGATGACTGTGTGCGTCACTTTGGGATCGCAGTTTTCCGCGATTGGGAAGGCGTATGGACGAGACCACCAGAATGGATGTATACGCGGGAAAGGTCCCCGTTTTATGCCGTCAACCGTCACCCAGATCTGCCCACCGTTCGTGGCGGGGATGTCATACATTTTGGCGTGTGTCCCACGGAATTTAAACTCAATTCGGCTACCGGGCGTGGTGGTTTCCCAGACTTGGTCCATCCAACGATTATAACCCGCGTAGCGTTCCCCATTTTCGAGCTTCCGCCACTGGCCATGGAGCATGTCGGGGTGAATCGGCGTCATGGTGACGTTTTCCAGATTTCCGGAAATAAATGTCCGTGCGAGTTTCGGTGCATGTGTCGTCGGTTGAGGATTTTTCTGTAAATTTTTCTCTAAATCCTGCATGGCGAGAAATGCTTTTTTCACTTCCTGAACGTAAATTGCCGAGCCGCTGGCGATGGGGTGAAGTCCATCCGTCGAGAAATGAATCACTCCGACCGGTGCGGATTTTCCCTGATGTAAAAGTTTTCCTGCATCCATGAGGCGTACCACTTCTGGACCGAAATTAATGGAGGGTATGCCATAAAAGTCGGCGATTTGCTCCATCGCGTCGACTGTCTGCGGATTGGTTCCAGCTCGATAACCTTCAATCATGTGACCGGAAAGTGTATAGCAGAAAATGATGTCCGTTTCGGGATTCGCGCACCATGTCTGACGGATAATTCCCTCGAACTGTTTCCAGATGTTTTCAGGGGAATAACCACCGTCATTGACCGCGAATTCAACGAAAAGGAGGTCGGGCTGATGGTTCAGAACATCGCGTTTTAGGCGATACACGCCGATCTCACTTCCCGACGCACCAATGGCGGCATGAATTTCGTGAATCTTCGCTGTCGGCCACGTTTCTGCGAGCATTCGTGTCGTCTGCGGACGCCAGCCATCCCCCGTTTCAGTAATGGAACCGCCAAGGTACGCGACGCGAAGTTCCTCGCCGTTCTGGAGTTTTTTTAGCGTATTACGAATTCCGTCACGGGGGGTGAAATCCGTGGTTGTGCGTGGTTTAAATTCTGGCATTATGACTTTTGGCGCATTCATTTCTGGCGTGGTTGCCGACACGTACGCTACGTCCGTCATGAAAAAGACGCAGACCGCGAGAAAAAAGGCGAAAAAGGTGGGTTTTAACATGTGATTTTCCTTTCTGTGTTCTATGGATTTCTAGTATTTTAACATTTCGGAGAGGGTTCTGCAAGGGGGAGGGAAAAAAGCCTCATCTATTAGGAGATGCTTTTATTTTTTTTGGAAAATTTCTCTATTTTTTATCTCCCTCCCCCTTGACATGGTGTAAAGATGGTGTATACTTTAGACATACTTAATAATTAGTTCAGACTAACTTTTTCCTTCGAGGTTCCAAAAATGGTTTTGACGAAAGCTCAGAGAGGTGACCGACATAAAATCGCAAGCATTCAGGCGAACGCGAGTGTTTCAGGGAAATTAGCGGCACTGGGACTTATTCCTGGCTCGGAAATTGATATTTTGCAGTGTTCTCTTCACGGCGCGGCGATTGTTTCCTGTAAAGGTGCGCAATTCGCTCTTGGTCGCGGTTTGGCGGACTTGATTTATTTGGAAAATTAAACGAAACGAATTTCCCGTAAATTTTATCGGGAATTTTTTACACTTTTTGTTTTAGGCTAGACTAAAGGCCGAAGGACGAGGCAAGATGAAGGACAGTATTTCGAGTAATTTTCAGCTGGTCTTGGCTGGAAACCCGAATAGCGGGAAATCGACGATTTTTAATCAATTGACCGGTGCTCGTCAGCATGTGGGGAATTATCCCGGCGTGACGGTTGAGAAGAAAGAGGGACGCTGTTCTTTTGCGGGACGCGAGTTTCAGGTTGTGGACCTTCCCGGCCAGTACAGTATGGAGGCGCACTCGGAAGATGAGGTGGCGGCGCGTGAGTTTTTGCTCGCGAATCGGAATAAGAAGATGATTCTGGTGAATGTCGTAGATGCCTCTAATTTCGAGCGAAATCTTTTTCTGTCGCTTCAGTTGCGCGAGTTGGGAGTTCCGACGATTTTGGTGTTGAATATGTTGGACCTTGCCCGGCAGCGGGGTTATGAGTTTCGGAATGGGGAGATTTCGGAATGGCTCCGCCTGCCGGTGCTTGAATGTGTTGGTTACACAGGTCAAGGGGTGAAGGATATTCTTGCGAAAGCGACGGAAATTGCAGACCAGATTGAAAATGGAAAGTTCACGCAGTCGGGGCCGGAATGGTTAAACGCGTTGGCGGAAGAAGTGTTTTCTGAAAAATTAGAAGAGACAGAAAAAGCGACGCGGTATTATGACACAATTTCTCGGCAGTTGCCGACGCTCGTGGAGTGTGAAAGTCGACGTGGTTCAGTGAAGCCAAGTATTTTAGACCGGCTGTTTCTCCATCGGTACCTGGGGTTACCGTTGTTTTTTCTGATGTTGTACTTGATTTTCCAGTTGACTTTTACCATTGGAGAGTATCCGATGGGCTGGATTGAGAGTGGGGTTGAAGTGGTATCAGAAAAACTCGGTAACCTCTGGCCCGACGGGTCGGAAAGTCTGCTTAAGTCGCTGATTTTGGATGGAATTGTTGCTGGTGTCGGTGGCGTGATCGTGTTTCTGCCGAATATCGTACTGTTATTCTTCGCGATTTCCGTGTTGGAAGATTCAGGATACATGGCGCGTGTGGCGGTGCTGATGGACCGATTCATGGCGAAGATTGGGTTACACGGAAAGAGTTTTATTCCCATGCTCATCGGTTTTGGCTGTTCCGTGCCAGCGATTATGGGGACGCGGACGCTGGAAAATCGGCGTGAGCGACTTGCGACGATGTTTGTTATTCCGTTGATGAGTTGTGGCGCAAGAATGCCGATTTACGCGCTTCTGATTCCGGCGTTTTTCCCGACTGCGTGGCAGGGAACTGTTTTGTGGGGAATTTACGTACTGGGAATTGCGCTGGCGATTTTTCTCGCGAAAATCCTGAGCTTGACCGTGTTAAAGGGGGAACCGATACCGTTTATTATGGAGCTTCCGCCGTGGCATGTGCCGACGATTCGAACGGTGGGATTCAAGACGTGTGAGCGTGGTTGGCTCTACCTGAAAAAGGCGGGGACGGTTATTCTCGGAATCTCGATTGTGCTCTGGGCACTGACGACTTTCCCACGGTTGCCGGAAGGGGACGCGGTGGTGGAAAATACGATAAATACGGCGAGCGTCATGGTAAATGAAAATGTGACGGAGTATTTAACGGGAAATCCAGTAGAAAATGTTTCGGAA
>JAUNAI010000331.1 GCA_030527705.1 Planctomycetia bacterium
GATTATTCAGCGTGATTTCCTCGTCTTTTGCCGCGTTCACCACCTGTAAAAAGAACTTGTGCGCCGCTCCGACCCCACTCTGCGTCACCGCCGGCTGAAAGACCTTCATCAGCCCGAGCATCGTCGCCGCCTGCCAATTCTCTTTATCCTCCGCCGCAATCTCCGTCAACTTCTTCCGCGCAAGACTGTCCTGTTCAATTTTCAGATACCCGATGATTTTCTTCACTTCCTCATTCAGTGTTGAATCCTCCCCTTCCGGCGCCTTCGGTGACACCTCCCCTAACCTGAAAATTTCATACGTCCCAGAAAGAATCGGCGATTTACCCCAAATCACACAGTGTAAATCGTTTCTTCCGAAAAAACAATCGTTTCATGCCGTATTTTACGACACTTTAGCTCTTTCGCCTTTTGAGGTATGAAATATTCAGGCTAAAAGGGAAGGCTATCATAAAAAAACCGCCTCGGCGTTTCGGGGCGGTTTTTCGTTTTCTCGCGTTTTATATTATTTTACCCGATAATCTTGTTAATCGGAACTTCCACAATTCCCGTCGCGCCAGCTTCCAAGAGACGCGGAATCAGGTCGCGCACTTCAGAATCACGCACGATCGTGTTAATCGCTACCCAGTTGTCGTCCACCAAGTTACTGATGGTCGGTTTCTGGAGAGCCGGCAGAATGTCAATCACCGCCAGCATGTTCGTCCGCTCAACGTTCATGATCAGGTACGTGTTGTCTTCCGCCTTCATCGCGCCTTCCAGCATCGTTACGATGTTCTGGATTTTCTTCTGTTTCCACGGATCCGCCCAAGCGTTGTGATTCGCGATGAACCGCGTCGTGCTCGTGAGAACTTCATCCACGATGCGGAGGTGATTCGCACGCAGGGAGCTGCCCGTCTCGGTCACTTCCACGATGGCGTCGGCAAGACGCGGCGGTTTCACTTCCGTCGCGCCCCAGCTGAACTCGACTTTTGCCGTCACGCCGTTTTCTTTCAGGTAGTTCGTCGTCAGATTCATGACTTCCGTAGCGATACGCTTTCCTTCCAGGTCTTTCACGGACTGGACCGGGGAGTCTTCCGGAACACAGAGTACCCAGCGGACCGGACGGCGACTGACTTTCGAGAAAATCAGTTCCGCGACTTCATGCACGTCGGCACCCGTCTCGACAATCCAGTCATGACCCGTCAGACCAGCATCCAGAACACCGTTTTCGACGTAACGAGCCATTTCCTGCGCACGGACGGACATGCACTCGATTTCCACGTCATCAATGTTCGGATAATAACTACGAGACTGGAACTTAATTTTCCAGCCAGCACGATTGAAAAGTTCCGCAGTCGCTTCCTGTAAACTGCCAGCGGGGATTCCCAATTTCAAAATAGGCATGATTTTTCTCGCTTTTTAAAGAATATTATATGTTTATATTAATAACGTATTATTTTTTCCCGTAAACCTGAGCCGGGTCGAAAATCCGTTCGCCAACGATTTCGTAGGAATTATCCTGCGGATCGACTTTTCGGAAGAAGCAACTTTGATAACCTTCATGACAGGCGGACCCACCAATCTGCTCGACTTTCAGAAGAATCGCGTCACGGTCGCAGTCGATGAAAATTTCCTTGACAAGCTGAACGTTTCCGCTTTCCTCGCCTTTCCGCCACAGTTTCTGACGGCTACGGCTAAAATAGACGGCACGTCCTGTCGCGAGAGTTTCATTGTAGCTTTCTTCGTTCATGTAAGCCAGCATTAAAACCGTGCCGGTTGCAGCATCCTGCGCGATGGTGGTGACGAGACCGCCTGCTTTGGCGAAATCCGGACGAATCGTATTTTTCTCGGTCATAGTTTACCTCTATATCTGGGACCATACTCTGTTTATATCCGACACACTGTAAGATTCCGCTTTTTGGTTGTTTCGTGTTGCTGAAACGACTACCAAGAGAACCACTCGACACGGAATATTCATATGTGAATGATATATATATCCTGATTGCATTATAACATATTTTTTCTCTTTTGTCACGGGGTGGGGGAGCTTTTTCGGCAAATATCGCGGAATAATTTATAAATTTTTCCTTTTTTTCTCAAAAAAACGGCTATTTAACCACCTTTTAACTACCTGCAGAATAGTGACAGGGAAGGCTGGGTAAAAAAGAGAAGTTTTTTGGAGTGTTTTTCTTTTCTGTTTCTCGAAAACTTTTCATTTTTCCTCTTGACATTTTTTACGGAATCCGTTAGAGTTCTTACGAGAAGATTTTTCTGGTTCACTGGTCACACTATCCATATTACGAATGAATAAAAAACACAATTTACAGCACACGCCGACGGAGTTGCCGATATATATGCGGAATGTTCTGCAACTTGATGAAGAAACTCCTCTGGATTTTCAGCAGCAAAGTAATGTTTTGGAAACCTGTTGCGTTGAGGAAGGCGTTTTTCAGAAGTTGGAAATGTCACGTCCGACAGTAACTTTCGTTCCACTGCATTATGAGCCGAATTATGCGTATCCGCTTCTCGTATGGCTTCATGCTCCGGGAGAGGATGAGCGTCAGTTGTTGCGTGTTATGCCGACGCTGAGCCTGCGAAATTACGTGGCGGTTGCGGTCCGTGGAAGTGTTTCATTCGGGCGGGATGGATTGCCGAAAGAGGGATTTTATTGGGACTCGACTACGTATGAAACGTCATTTTCAGCGGTTCTGGAAGCGGTCGCGTCCGTGCGTCAGCGGTATCATATCGCCTCGAATCGGATTTATCTCGTCGGTTGCGGTGAAGGTGGCACGATGGCACAGCGGCTGGTGTTGCGGAATCCGTCCTGTTTTAATGGCGTCGTTTCCCTTGGTGGAGCCGTTCCAGAAGATATGATGTTACTTGAGAATTTCCGTGAATTACGTCATGTTCGATTTTTTTACGCGCTGTCGCGTAGTTCACGAGCGTTTTCGGTGGAGAGCGTCTGCGACAATTTACGGGTTTTATACGCGGCGGGTGTGCGACTTACGTTGCGGAATTATCCCGGTGCGCAGCCGATTCAGGCGGAAATGCTGAAGGATGTGAATCGGTGGGTGATGGGGGATATCGAGTCCGCGTTATTATAAAAAAGAAAAAAGAAAAAAGAAAGAAAAGCAAGCGTTCGTAGAACGCGATTAAGAGTTTTTTGAAAGGAGGGTCTGGGAGGAAAACAATTTTGCAAAAATGTGTTCTTCCCACGGACGTCACGACATGAGGGATAGCAAGTTCCTCTCGAAGAGTGGAATCTTGCGTAGAGTGTTTAGTCTCAGCCTCCACTGCAGACTGAAGTCCGTAGTTAGTAAAACGAAGTTCCTTCGGGACTGTCGCACAAGCGCGATTTATGAAAACGTTTTAAGGCAATTCGCCTCCGACCTCACCGTCGCATTGCGACACCTTCCCTAAAAGGAGAGGCTTAATTTTATTCATTTCATTCATTTTATATTATGTCAGAAATTCCCCGAAAAATCCCGATGCGTTACATTTACACCATCATCGTGGTCGTCGCGGTGAGTGTGATT
This sequence comes from Planctomycetia bacterium, assembly GCA_030527705.1. Classification (GTDB taxonomy): domain Bacteria; phylum Planctomycetota; class Planctomycetia; order Pirellulales; family Thermoguttaceae; genus RGIG3701. The sequence continues at coordinate 3,513 of JAUNAI010000331.1, forward strand.
TCGTTGCTATTTTATGGCGTTTCGGAGCATGTTGGAAACACGGAACGGTACACACCGCTTTTCGGAGGGAAATATTTTACGGAACAGGAGCTGATTCAGATCGAAATGGCTTTTGCGTCCGCGAAACTGGCGGATTATCAGATTCTGGACGGAGTGGTTCAGGTTCCGAAACGGCAGAAAAATGCGTTTATTCTCGCGCTAAAAAAGACAGATATTTTTATGGAAGAGAATGAAATTTCGGGGACAGGAAGTGGTTTTTGGACGTCGGACAGCGAGCGGGAGGCCGAGGCGATTTCCGCGAAACAGGACGCTCTGGCCGCGCAGATTCGGACATTTAACGGAATTGAGAATGCACGTGTTTTACTGGACGTTTCCGAGACGAAAACTGGTTTTACCCGTGAAAAACACGCAACTGCGGCGATTTCGATTCGGTCCCGGCGTGGATATCAGGTTCAGACGGCAGATATTCAGTCGATTCTGCGTCTCGTGACAGGGGCAGTCTGTGAACTTTCGTCGGCGGATGTTTCGATTGTGGACACACGCACGAATCAGTCCTGGCGGTTTGACGCACCGGAAATTGAGGCGCCCAATTATGAAATGGAAAAGAGAAGACCGAGACGAGACCTTTCAGAAGTAATTC
>JAUNAI010000332.1 GCA_030527705.1 Planctomycetia bacterium
TGTTTTTATTTTCCATTTCCGTTTTCCTTTTTCCAGTTTATAGAAAGATTACTCATGAAGCCCCAGACCTCAGACCTTCCGGAACTTTCTCTGACACCGTTCGAGCAGCGTGTCGAATCTCACGCGCTTGGTGTTTTTTTACCCACTAGCTGTCAGAAACGTTACGAAAAACTTCATCGTCAGAAGATTCTCGAAACCCGACAGCAGCATGATATGGATAACTGGTATATACGCTGTTTTCCACGTTAATTCCATTTTGGTTCACGCTCCTCCGTACCCCCTCCCCCTATAAACCCATACCCCGTTACGTATGTTGTTGCAGATTTCGTAACCTATTCCGTTCCTGAATTTTCAAGTAAAATCCATATAACATACCTCATTCAACCCGAAAAATAGTCATGAAAACGTTCCTGATTTTCCTTACATTTACTTTATCTCCCTTGGTGGTTTATCCCTCCTCGTGTCCCGGTGGACGCTGCTCCCTTCCTCCTCACAGCGTTTCTTCGGTCCCTTATGCAGGTAATTTCTCCCAGAGCGGAACGACTTCTGCGACCAGAATGACCTCCCTGTCCGATTTCCGCACAGAACCTGCTGCTCCCCATCCGGCCGTGGTCCGAATCGTCGTTGAAAATGCGAAAAGCCAGAATTACGGATCTGGTACGTGGATTCGTCTCTCGTCGAGTCAGTGTGCGGTACTGACATGTGCACACCTATTCGACACGGAAACGCCGCGTAAAATTTCCGTTTATTTTTCCAACCATGTCGCTTTCGTTGCACAGATTCAGGCCATCGACCGGAGGTGGGACATTGCTCTCCTTCAGACCTCCACCGTGGACACGCTTTCTTCTGATTTAAACAGGAAACTTCCTATGCCGGTTACATTAGCGCAAGACCCACCACGGCAGGGAGATTACCTCCGCATGTGTGGTTATGGTCCCAACGGACGAAGTGTGTGGGTTCTCGGAAAAACTCGCGGATACTGCCATCTCACGACAGTTTCTGAGACGCATACGCTCGTCGTTTCCGGAGTTGCACGGCAGGGAGATTCTGGCGCCCCCATTCTGAATCTGGAGGGCGTTCTCGTCGGAGTTCTCTGGGGAACGGACGGTTCCTCCATGTACGGAACGTGGAGCGGGAAAATTTTACAGACATTTTCTGTTGCGTTTCAGGAAAATAGGGTGACAATTCAGAAACCTGATAAGGTAGGAGATATGGAAATAGCGAAAAAAAATGAAATTTCCGGGAATTCCGTGGATTCTGGACGGTCCGTGAGTTCTGGAAATTCCGGAAGTTCTGAAGATTCTGTGAATGGAACTTCAGAAAAAACGCTTGAAGAGCAGGTTGCAGAACTTGCGAAAATGGCAGAAAACGTGGAAAAAGTTGAAAATACTGAAGGTCGCGAGAAATTGGAGGCGGTTCTGACTGCCCGAAAACCATTCGCGTCGTTTCTGGAGCGGATCGCTCTATCACGTACTTCCCGGATGGCACGGACGCCACGATTTCCACGAATCGCGCAGTCTCGGGAGGAGGATACGGAAAATAAACTGTCTCCTACTCCGGAACCTGAAGTGGAGATGGATCTTATCGCGGAAATTTTACCCCCAGTGACCGTTGCAGAAAATACTTCGGGAAAAAATACTGGGAAAATGGTTGAAAAATTTAGTGGTAATATGACCGGTAATATCTGATAGATTTGATTATAGTAATAGTAGTAATATTATTGGTAATATGACTGGAAGTGTGACTGAAAACATGACTAGTATGACTGGAAACCGTGCGAGTTCAGAAAGTGGCCGAAAACGGATTTTTAAGCACGTTTCTGACTACTCTGTGCGACCGAAAGATGTCATTAAAAACCGGATTTGGGACGCGGTTGCTCCGAAACACCCTTACGCGTTACTTACGGTAGTTATCGCGCTCTGGCTCCTACCGTCAACGCTCGTTTTTCTCGTGCTTCGGCGTCGTTTTCGGTCGTAAATATCCGATGTATCCGCTTACTTTTTAGTAAATTTTATAAAAAGTTGAATTGAGTTGTTTTTTTGAATGATTTTAGAATGGAGTCTCCATAAAATAGAAAGGAAAGAATGATGCACATTCGTGACCGTATTCGTGAACTTCGTCGTGTTCCTGCCTCACAGCTTATCCCGAATCCGAAAAACTGGCGCACGCACCCCGAAAAACAGCGAAATGCGCTTCAGGGAGTTTTAGCGGAAATTGGATATGCTGACGCGCTCATCGCTCGTGAAATGCCGGACGGAACGTTAATGCTCCTCGACGGACATCTCCGTGCTGAAACGACGCCGAATCAGGAAGTTCCCGTTCTGATTCTGGACCTTGACGACGCGGAGGCGGACAAGTTACTTGCACTCCTTGACCCACTGTCCGCGATGGCTGGGAAGAATGATGAGCTTTTCGCCGACCTCATTTCCAACCTAGAAACCTCCTCCGATGCGGTTCGGGAACTGTTGGACGACACGCTCGGACTGAATCAGGACGCGGAAGAGCCTGTTTTACGCCGAGAAGCGGTCATCCCAGAGTTTTTCCAGATTGTGATTGAGTGTGAGTCGGAAGAACATCAGAAGGAAGTGTATGAGAAACTGAATTCTGAGGGGTTTAAGTGTCGGTTACTGACGCTGTAAAAATAAAAACACATAAAAAGCAAGCGACACAGTCGCGATTAAGAGTTTTTTGAAAGGAGGGGCTGGGAGGAAAACTATTTTGCAAAAATGTTTTCTCTCCCACGACCGTTACCCCGCGACGGGTAGCGTAGATTCCTCCGAGTTTACTCGGTGGAATTGGGCGTTAGTATTTAGAATTTACGTCCATATCATACTTTTTAACCCCGACGCATTATAAAATTTCGCATTGCCGTCATTTCACGTTGCTGAAATGACTAGCAGTAAAACCGTACGACGCTGAAATTTAAGATGTGATTGATATAATGGCGATTTCGTCGCAGAAACTTGTTTTTTATTTCAGAAGGATTTTATCATGAACATAACCCTAACCGCTCCTATTCACGATTCTTTCCGCGTTCAGCAAGTTGCAGGGATTTTCGACGTTCCGCTCGCGGAGAAGACCGTTCAGTCTTTCGACGTCGAAACGCCCGACCTGACCGCCTCGAACTGGAATATCGGTCTGATCGTCGGACCGTCCGGAAGTGGAAAAAGTAGCATTGCCCGTGCTCTTTTCGGTTCCGACCTGTATGAATCCATCGACTGGCCCGAAAACGCTGCGGTCGTGGACGCTTTCGACTCGTCGCTCTCCATCCGCGAAATAACGGCTTTACTCACCTCCGTCGGTTTCAGCTCTCCCCCCGGCTGGGTGAAACCATACTCGGTGTTGAGTAACGGTGAAAAATTCCGCTGCGACTTGGCGCGTGCCCTCTCACTCGCTCGGCTGGAAGGGGGAGAAAACCGAATTATCGCGTTCGATGAATTCACGAGTGTCGTGGATCGGACCGTCGCGAAAGTCGCTTCCGCTGCCCTCTCAAAAGGGATTCGCTCGCGTTCCATTCCCGGACGTTTCGTGGCGGTCACGTGTCACTACGACGTCGCGGAATGGCTTGAGCCGGACTGGATATTGGATATGGCCACTCGGAAAATCACCTGGAGGTGTCTTCGGCGACCCACAATCCAGCTGGAAATCCATCGGGTCCATCACTCCGTCTGGTCCCTGTTTGCGCGTCATCACTATTTAAGTAGTCTGCTGGCGCCGAGTTCCGTCTGTTACCTTGCGAGTTGGAATGGCGTGCCTGTCGCGTTTTGCGCCATCATGCCACTCATTTCGCGAAAAGGACGGCGGCGGATAAGCCGAATCGTGACGCTCCCCGACTTTCAGGGACTAGGAATCGGAATGCGTTTCGCGGAGGCTGTCGGCGATATTTATCACGAGAACGGTATGAGGCTGAACATCACCGGAAGTCACCCTGCCGTCATCGCGCACTGCCAGCGTTCCCCACGTTGGCGGACGGTGAACGTGAAATCCTGCCCGACCCGTGCTAAAGAATCCGCCATTCCCCGTTACCGTGGTGCCGGCTCGCGCATCGTTGTGTCGTTCGAGTACATCCCAGAAACACAATCATAAAAAGCAAGCGACGTAAGTCGCGATTAAAAGTTTTTTTGAAAGGGGGTCTGGGGGAAAACAATTT
>JAUNAI010000333.1 GCA_030527705.1 Planctomycetia bacterium
GACAGAAGAAAAACCGGAGAAAGAAGCGGAAAAATCGACGGAAGACGAAACGGAGAAAGTTTCAGAGGAAGCGGAATCCGTACTTGTCATGGAGCCTACCAAGCAGGTGGTTACTCCCGTTGTGAAAAAAAATGTTACGGAATCCTCAAAAATGGCTCCGAGTGTTTCGGAATTGGATTTACGTGAAGACGCGATTGTCCGCGCGATTCGGACGGCTCGGCCTGCAGTAGTGAATATCCGTGGCGAGAAAGTCATGAAACCCGTTTCTTATGATGCGACGGGTGCTCCTGTCTCCTCTCCGGCAGCTTCTGCCTCTCAGGACCCGCAGCACGTGAATGGAATGGGAACGGGTATCCTTTTCGATTCTCGTGGGTATATCGTGACGAATTTTCATGTTGTGGACGGAATTCAGGAAATTCATGTGACGACGGCCGACACGAAAACGTATGTTGCGGAAATTATTGCGTGTGACCGAGAAACCGACCTAGCGATTATTAAAATCGACGCGTTGGCTGGTGAAGTTTTCGAGACGATTCAGCTCGGTGACTCGAATGACCTGATGACCGGCGAAACGGTAATTACTGTTGGAAACGCTTTCGGTTATGAACATACCGTCACGAAAGGAATCGTCAGTGCGCTTCACCGTTCCGTGCAGGTCAGTGATGTGCAGTTTTATCAGGATTTAATCCAGACAGATGCGAGTATTAATCCTGGAAACTCTGGCGGTCCGCTTCTGAATATTCACGGTAAGATGATTGGCATTAACGTCGCCGTCCGCGCTGGTGCTCAGGGAATCGGTTTCGCGATTCCGACGAATCGTGCGATGGAAATCGTGACGAAGATGGTCGAGTCGATGAATGCGGAAAAGAACTGGCACGGGATTCATTTTGCGTCGTTCCCGCTCACTCGTGGGCAGGGCGCTGTGGTCCGGGAAGTCGAAAAGAATAGTCCGGCGGAGTCGATTGGACTGCGAGCTGGCGACGTGATTTTGGCGGTGAATCAGCGAAAAATTGGTCATGAACTCGATTTCGCATGTGCTATTACGGAGATGAAGGCGGGTGAAACTATCCGGATTTCAGTTTCTCGAAATAATAAAACCGCGAATGTCCGTCTCGCGATGGGTGCTGTCTCGGTGAAAAATCGTCAGGTATCCGCGTACACGCCGAAAGTGAAAGGGCGACCTGCGTTTCAGCCGGAAAAACTAACGTCCGAAGAGATTATCTGGAAACAGTTAGGCGTTTTAGTCTCGCCGGTGACGGGGAACTCGATTCCTGTTCAGGGGGCACGGAAATATAATGGTGGGCTACTCGTGCAGAACATTCGCGCCAACAGTCCGGCTGCTCGCCAGGGCATCCAGAATGGTGACATTCTGCTCGGTATTTTACGCTGGGAAACGTTGACGATTGATAATGTGTTATTCGTCCTGAACCAGCCGGAATTACAACAGCAGGCACAGGTAAAGTTTCTGTTAGCACGAAATGGAAAGGTGCTGATGGGACATTTCGCTGCGCAGGATTTTCCAGGCGAAAAAGTGGTTGGGACCGCCATGAAATATGAAGCGTCCTCAAGACGATAATTCCGCGAATACCCGCTCGGAAACAGACATGCAGTCGTGATGAAGGTGATTCTCGTCACGACTGCGTTTTTTTATGTTTATTCAGAGTGGAATGTAAAATTTTATAGGAGGAGTCTTGCGGCAGTCATTTCTGTGTCACGGAAAGAGAGAAAAACTGACTTTTATCGGGTGTCGGGTATAAAAATCCAGAAATCGGAGTGTGAGAATTCTCCTAATTAGGGGGGCTTGCGGCATGAGTAAAAATATGTTATAATTTCAGTGTTTCCTTAAGTAACCCTGATTAACTGGGAGACGACTTAATTAGCGTCTACTTAAGATAAAACCTTTAATTTTTAATTAAAATTAAAGGTTAAAATAAAAAGTTAAAATAAGCTGAAGGACGCCGAAAAATGGAAATTAAAACCGTCGAAGAATTTCAGAAAATCCGCGCGAGTTGGGGCGAGAAACTCCTGATTTTAGGTCACTATTATATCCCGGACGAGACGATTTTACTCACGGACCGACAGGGTGACAGTCTTGCGCTGAGTCAGTTCGCGGCCGCGAATGAGACGTGTGATGCGATTATTTTCTGCGGTGTTCATTTCATGGCGGAGACGGCGGATATTCTTGCGAATAGTCTGGAAAAAGTCGCTAAACGCGGAGGAAAACGGATACCGGTCCTTCTCCCGAACATGAAATCTGGCTGTCCGATGGCGGATATGGCGACGATGGCGGAAGTGGACGACTGTTGGCGACGGCTTGGTGAGATTATTGACACGGAAGAAATCCTGCCCGTCACGTACGTCAACAGTTCTGCGAGTGTGAAGGCGTTCTGTGGGCGTCATAACGGCGTGGTATGCACCTCGGGAAATGCGCGTCGGGTTCTGGATTGGGCGCTGACGCAGAAACCACGTATTCTTTTTCTCCCGGACCAGCATCTCGGGCGAAATACGGCGATTGAGATGGGAATCCCACGTGAGGAAATCGTTATGTGGGAAAAAGTCGCAGGAGCACCAGCTGACGCGGTCCGAAATGCAAAAATCATTCTGTGGGAAGGATGCTGCCCGGTTCATAATAAGATGGAAGCGGGTGTGGCGGAGAGTTTACAGCGTGAAAAACCGGAAGCGAGGCTGATTGTGCATCCGGAATGTGAACAGGAGGTTGTCGCGCAGAGTCACTCGGCGGGTTCTACGGCGTTTATCATTAAAGAAATCCAGAACGCACAGTCGGGCGACGCGTTTATCGTTGGGACGGAGTCGCACTTGGTGGATCGACTAGCGACGGAACATCCTGAACTGGAGATTCAGCACCTCGGCGAGCCACATCCGTGTGAGGATATGGGACTGAACACGCCGGAATATCTGTTTTACGCGTTGGAGCAACTGGAAAACGGAACGTTAAAAAATGTGATAACGGTTCCGGACGAAATCGCCGCGGATGCGCGGATTGCGCTGGAAAATATGTTGAAATTAGGATAATTTTACCCACCTTAAAAATAAGGAGAAAATCATGAAAAAAACGCTTTATACACTCCTTTTTCTCTGTGTGACGGCGATTTCGCTGACATGTGGAAACGTGATTCAGGCGGTTTATGCGGACAGTGTGCCGAAAACGGTCAAAACGCGTGATGGAAAAACGCTGAAGCTCGTCTGGAATGACGAATTTAATGGAAAAGGCCTGCCGGACTCCGAAAAATGGGGTTATGAGTACGGTTACGTACGGAATTATGAAGCGCAATTTTACACTCGTGCGCGTGAGAAAAATGTATATCAGAAAGATGGCGTACTTGTGATCGAGAGTATCCGCGAGAAGTTCGAAGAAAATGGACAGAAGGCGGAAATCACTTCCGGGAGCGTCACGACTGACGGAAAAGCGGCATGGACATACGGCCGAATTGAAGTGGCGGCGAAATTGCCGAAAGGTCGTGGAGTGTGGCCGGCGATCTGGATGCTGGGGACGAATATTCATGATATTAACTGGCCACGTTGCGGAGAAATCGACATCATGGAGTATGTCGGCTTTAATCCGACGCAGATTCACGCGACGGTTCATGGAAGTAATAATGGTCACCACACTTCTTCCGGTTCCTTTATCCGTCTGGACGGCGTGGAGGACCGATTCGCAGTTTATGCGGTAGAATGGACGGAAGATAAGATGGACTTTTTCGTCGACGATAATCTTTATATGACGTTCCGTCGCGGAGATCGGGAGATGAATCCGTGGCCGTTCGATAAGCCGCACTATCTGATTCTGAACACGGCCATCGGTGGTACGTGGGGCGGTCAGAAGGGAATCGATAACGCGATTTTCCCGTGTAAATTCGAGATCGATTACGTTCGTGTATATCAGTGATGGTCATTCTGGACGAGAACTGACCTGATGAAACCGACCAGATGTAAATCACCCTGACGAGAACCTCCCCTTTTCTTTTAGGGGGAGGTTTTGGGATTTCTTTTTTATCTCACACCACATTTTTCAGCAATTCAATCGCGTTTTCGTCCGTCGGGTTATTGGTTCCGAGTTCCCCATGAAACGCTTTCATGAGAATGGACTTCTTCAGCAACTCAATTTCCTCCAGTACCGT
>JAUNAI010000334.1 GCA_030527705.1 Planctomycetia bacterium
GTTGTTTGCGATAAGTTTTGATTTTTTAAGGGGGGTAGTGTGAACAGCCCCTAGATTCCCCGATTTTCCAGAGGGCAAGCCGAGAAATGGAGGGGCTTGAATTAGAAAATTTGATTCACTTCAGAACCCCTGATAGACGTCCTCCGCCACTCTCCATGAAAAGAGGGGGGAATACACGTTCACAAGAGTGATTCTCCGCTTTTTAAGAGAGGAATTCAGATACTTTTTAGGCTATACACATCACACCAGAGGGAGAGTTTTCACATAAAACTCTCCCTCTGGCAGTTTATCCCGATATTTTTTGAAAGTTTTTCCTTTTTTCCAAGAGCCCCCTTGTAATTCCTGAAAAGTTCGGTATAATAAAGACGGAAATAATAGGAAATTATGCTTTTTCGATAAAAAATTTAACTTAAAGAATGATACTGATTTCACTTGAAATTTCCGCGAATGACACTCTATTCGGCAATCATTTCCGTAACGTGAAACGATGGTAAAACGGAATTTTATAGAGTGTCGGACATAAAAGATTAATACGAAAAAGATTACGAGCGTTTAATATCAGGAATGATTTCATGACAGACATTTTCGCAACACGCCGTGAAAAATTGCGGAAGTTACTCAAAAAAGAAAAAGCGGACGCGCTTCTCGTCACCAATTTCACGAATGTAACGTGGTTAACCGGTTTTACTGGTGACGACAGTTATCTGTTACTTCATGCAGATGGAGCGTGTCTGTTAAGCGACTTTCGATACGAAATTCAGATTGAAAATGAATGTCCCGGTCTCCCTTTCATGATTCGCTCTGGAAAAGTTGGTTTTTCGCAGTTGATTCGTGAAGAATTGGGAAAAATCTCAAGTTCACCGCGTCTCGGTGTCGAAATTAATTCTATTACGTGGGCACTTGTGGAATCCTTCCGAAAATCCGTTACAGAAGACATCGTTCCACTCGATTCCCTCGTTGAAAAACTTCGGCAGATGAAAGACCGTCAGGAAATCCAGACCATCCGCGAGGCGGGACGAATTGCACGAAATGCGTTCCATGCTGTCCGTGCATTACTTTCTCCGGACTGGACGGAAAAACAGGTCGCGGACGAGTTGGAATTCGCCATGCGGAGACTCGGCGCGAAAGACGCCTCTTTCCCCACGATTTCAGCAGTTGGAAGTAATGCGGCGCTCTGTCACTGTGTGCCGGGTGAACGTCGGGTGCGTGATGCGAGTTTTATTCTGATTGACTGGGGTGCTCGGTATCAGGGATATGTCAGCGATTTAACGCGAGTGCTGATTACTGGGAAAATTACACCGGAATTTCGGAAAGTTTACCAAATTGTTCTCGATGCGCAGAGAAAAGCAATTGAGGCAGTCCATCCGGGAATTCCGTGTTCAGAGGTGGACGCTGTCGCGCGAAATTACATTGCAGAAGCTGGCTATGGAAAATACTTCGATCACGGTTTAGGACACGGAATTGGCCTCGATGTGCATGAGGGACCGAGTTTCAGTCCGAGATGTGAAACCATTTTAAAACCAGGAATGATAATTACCGTTGAGCCGGGAATTTATATTAAAAACTGGGGTGGTGTCCGAATTGAGGATGACGTTCTCGTAACGCGTGATGGGGGTGAAGTGCTGACGGATGTAGAAAAAGAACTTGATGACATGTACGTCCGTTAAATCCATAATTAATAAAAAAGAAAAAAACGAAATATAGAAAACAGGTAATTTCTCCTTTTTCATAAGTTTAAATTTATAGTAAGAAGTGAGAAATAATAAAAATAATCAGAAAAAAGGTAAAAAATGAAACCGAATCAAACCACAAAAGAAACGCCGTCCGGCGATGTTTTTGACGTTCAGAAAGTTCGCCGAATTGCGCAGATCATGAAAGAATATGGGCTTTCCGATTTAGAATTAAAGGACGGTGATATTCATATCCGTCTGGCTCGTACATCGGAAACGGTCGGTGTTCCGGTCACGACAGTTGCAGCTCCGGCAGTGGTTTCTGCACCAGTCGCAGTTGCTCCGACAGCTCCGGCAGTCGCCACAGCTCCTGAAGTTACTCCAGCTGAAGATGCCAACATTAAGACGATTGACAGCCCGATCGTGGGAACATTCTATTCCAAGCCGAATCCGAATTCCGCTCCATTCGTGAATGTTGGTGACATGATTGCCGAGGGAAAAACGGTCTGCATTATTGAAGCGATGAAGGTCATGAATCAGCTTCCGGCTGAAATCTCCGGTAAAATCGTGGCGGTTCTGGTTAAGGATGGCGATGCAGTGGAATATGGTCAGCCACTGTTTAAAGTGGATATTCGTGGCTAATGCCGAGAGTTTTCCGTTTCAATTTGGATTCCGGGCCGTTCGAGCCGTCAGAAAATCGGTCGGTAACGGCTTCTATAAAGGTTTAGCCTATGTTTCAAAGAATTTTAGTGGCCAATCGTGGTGAAATTGCGCAACGGATTTTCCGTACATGCCGTGAAATGGGAATCGAGTCGGTTGCCGTCTTCAGCGAAGCGGACCGTGGGGCGGCATATCTGGAACTCGCTGACCAGAAAATCTGTATTGGTGGCCCACGTGTTGGCGACAGTTATCTAAAAATGGACCGCTTAATCAGTGCTGCAGAGGTCAGTGGTGCCGAAGCGATTCACCCCGGTTATGGCCTTCTCTCGGAAAATGCACATTTCGCGGAGGTCTGCCGTACGTGTGGTTTCGAGTTCATCGGTCCATCTCACGAAGCGATGGCGCTCTTGGGCGATAAAAATACGGCACGTACACTCGCTCGGAAAGCGGGAATTCCTACGGTCCCCGGTAGTAATGGGATTATTGAAAAAATCGAGGAAGCGTTGGAGATTGCGCATGAATTCGAGTATCCGGTCCTCGTAAAAGCCACGGCAGGTGGTGGTGGACGTGGTATGCGTCTTGCGTATAATGACGACGAACTTCGTACTGCGTTCGTGCAGGCTCAGGAAGAAGCGAAAGCTTGTTTCGGAAATGGTGATTGTTACGTCGAAAAATACATCGAAAATCCGCGTCACGTTGAGGTCCAACTAATTGCAGATAACTATGGAAATGCGTGTCATTTATACGAACGTGACTGTACCATGCAACGTCGGCATCAGAAACTGATTGAAGAAAGTCCTTCTCCGCATATTGGCGAAAAAACACGTAAAAAAATGTGTGAAGCGGCGGTGAAACTGATTCAGTCGGTTGGTTACACGAACGCTGGGACGATTGAATTCGTCGTTGATCAGAAGGAGAACTTCTATTTCATTGAGTTAAATGCTCGGATTCAGGTGGAACATCCGGTCAGCGAGCAACTCACGGGAATCGACCTAATTCGTGCGCAATTCCATGTGGCAGCGAATGAACATCTTCCATTCACGCAGAAAGACATTCAAGCGAATGGCCATGCGATTGAGTGCCGTATCAACGCGGAAGATCCGAATTTCAATTTCGCGCCGTCACCTGGAAAAATTACGAAACTGGTCATTCCGGGTGGTTATGGTGTCCGTTTTGACTCACATGTTCACGCGGGTTATACCGTCTCGCCGTATTATGATTCCATGGTCGGCAAGCTAATCTGCTGGGGGCGTGACCGTGAAGAAGCGCGTCGGCGTATGATTCGCGCGCTCTCTGAGTTCCAAGTAGAAGGAATCAAGACTTCTATTTCACGTCAACTGGAAATTCTTCGTCATCCTGTTTTTATTAATGCAGAAGGTTACACCAGTTTCATCGAAAAAGAGTGGAAATAGTCTTCCATTTCCTTTTTTTCACATTCTGAACTAAACTACTATCGCCTGAAGGCGATAGGTTAATGTTTTTGTGAGCTTCGCACTGAAGTGCTCTGGCTCACAAATGTTACGGCATTACGCGGAAGTTGTCGCTGCCGTCGTCAGGCTCTGTTCCATCCTGAAGACGTATATATTCCGCGATAACTTCATCAGTAACAATGCCGTTGGACGCTACAAAAAATCCGCGCGCCCACAGATGGCAACCCCAATATTTTTTACGTAAGTGTGGAAACTCCTGAAGCAACTTACGCGCCGTCTTACCTTTAATCGCCTGCATTATTTTACTCGGCGACAAGGACGGCGGACAAGACAACAGAACATGTACGTGATCTGTTGAAACCGAACCTTCGATTATCG
>JAUNAI010000335.1 GCA_030527705.1 Planctomycetia bacterium
TTTCGTTTTCATTTCCGTTTTCATTAAAAAACGTTATTTTACGGACCTCTTCTAGCGTGGAGGGCCAGTCAGCTACGATGTTTTCCCCGGTTGTGATAATATGGATTTCATTTCCTGTACTATTTTCCATTTGGCTGAGCCAATCGCCACGCTGAATAGAAGCCAGCCGCTGAGCTTTTTCTGCTCGTACGGTTTCTTGCATGGAGGCGGAGGTATCCAAGATGAGTAAAAAGGCGGATTTACCACCTGTTTTTTTCTCTGTTCGTGTAGATTTCTGAGAATTCATATCCGATGTATTTTTTTTGTCTTGTGAAATTTCAGAATCTATAACCCAAGATGGTGACGCAATCGCTAGGATGAGTGCCATAATTCCGACCGTCTGGCAGAAAAGTCGGAGAATTTCACAGAACCGAGAGCGTCGACGGACCTGTTCCTGTGCACGACGTAGAAACCGCATCGCGCCCCAGTGGATGATTTTCGGCGAGCGTTTCAGAAAAAGAAAAATCAGTAATGGTACTAGACCAAGTACCAAAAACCATAACACACTGGGATTCTGAAATTCGAAAACGCTCAAAATAACCTCCGTTTTTCTGCTTTCCTTTCTGGATTATGGCTATTTTTTACCTGACAGGAAGAAATTTTACCTGACACATAAGAAATTCTGTTTTTTCGCGACTTTTCGTCATTTCGCGTTATAGGAAAGACCACTGTAAGGCAGTCTCTCTTGAATTCTAATGTGTGAATGGTTATATATTCATAACACATTAATAATAACACATTTCTCTTTTTCGCGCAAGAGGGAGGCTCGTGAAACTCGAGAAAAGAGAGTTATTTTTAAGATTCTTATGGCATGCTTTATAATTCTTAAATTTTCTGGCATATATGACTAAATTTTTCATATAAGTTCATCTATTTTCAGCCTGTTCTCTTATTTTTCCGTTTTTTTATCAACTTTTTCTGCAACTTTCCTGTTAGACCGGTTTACAGAACCATTTTTTCAGTTATAATATACTAATTCCACTTAAAATTTCAGGGAAGAATGGTTCTTCCAGTAGTCGTTTCATTAACGTTAAGCGGAAATTTTATAGTGTATCGGGGATAAAAACTATTTAATGTGAAAATATATATCCCTGATTTATTTTGTTTTTTAATTTCATTTTGCTCGAAGGAGTTTTTTATGAAAGTGGCTAATATCCGTACCAATCGTGGTCTGATTCGTTTCCAGCTGTTTACTGACGAGGTTCCGAAAACAACGCAAAATTTCATCGATCTGACAAATAAAAAATTCTATGACGGAATTAAATTCCACCGTGTAATTGCGGACTTCATGATTCAGACGGGTGACCCAACCGGTACGGGTTGTGGCGGACCGGGATATAAATTTAAGGATGAATTCCATAAAGACCTCCGTCATGACGGTCCTGGTGTGGTTTCCATGGCGAATGCTGGCCCGAACACGAACGGTTCGCAGTTCTTCATTACGCACGTCGCGACGCCGTGGCTCGATGGTCATCATTCCGTTTTCGGAAAGGTGATTGAGGGACAGGATGTCGTGAATGCGATTCGTCAGGGTGACGTGATGGAAGAAGTATTCATTACAGAAGAGTAAATAAGGAGAGAAAAAGAGAGAAAACGTCGCTAAATTTACGTCAGGAGAAGCGTTATGAAAATCGTCATCATGGAAACCGGCAGTTTCGGCGTACCTACGGTCAAGATGCTGTATGAAAGTAATCACGAAATCATAGCGCTCGTGACGCAGGTAAAACCGGAAGGAAAACCGTCTCGAGAACCGTTGCCGGAGCCGGAGGTGGTGCAGATTGCGGTGGCACACGGAACACCGATTCTGCGTTTCCCGAAAATTAAAGCCCCTGAGGCGGTCGCGGCGCTGAAAGAGCTGAACGCAGACATTTTCTTCATCTGTGATTACGGCCAGATTCTCTCCAGCGACGGAATTCAGGCGGCGCGACTGGGCGGCGTGAACCTTCATGGGTCGATTCTTCCGAAATATCGCGGTTCTGCCCCGGTTCAGTGGACGGTTTTTCACGGTGATAAAGTGGCGGGGGCGACGGTGATTCACATCACGCCGGAAGTGGACGCGGGGCCGATGCTCTCCATTGTAACGACGGAAGTTGGCGAAAACGAGACGGCCGACCAGCTGGAACAGCGACTGGCGGAACTCGGTGCACCGGAAGTGATTCGGGCGTTGGACGCTCTGGAAAAAGACCCGGAACACGTGGCGCGAGCGACTGTACAGGATTCATCTCAGGCGTGTGGTGCTCCGAAACTAAAGAAAAGCATGAGCGTAATTGACTGGTCGACCTCTGCCGTGGCGATTCGGAACAAGATTCGGGCATTCGAGCCGTGGCCCAGAACGTTCACGACGTGGGTAAAATCGGCGAAAAAACCGCCACTCCGACTAATTTTACTGCCGACACCGGAAATTTTGCCGATGAACGTGCCGGAAGGGACGGAGCCGGGGACGATTCTGGCTGTCGGAGACGTCATCGCGGTCGCGACGGGCGACGGAGTTCTTGGAATCCGTCACCTTCAGCCAGCCGGTAAAAAACCGCAGTCCGCCGCAGATTTCCGAAGTGGAAACGGGATTCAGGTGGGTGATAAATTCCAGTAAATTCCATAAAAAAACATGGATTAAATACCTGCGACACAGTCGCGATCAAGAAGTTTTTGAAATTTTTTGTGGTACGGTCTGGGGAGAAAACAACATTCAAAATGTTGTCTCCCCACGGCCGCAACGACATGACGGGTAGCAAGTTCCTCCCGACAGGGTGGAATCTTGCGTAATGAGTTTAGCCTGAAAACTCACTTCATTTCGTTACCGTAAACTTCCCATTTTATAAAGGTGACTTAATCAGTTTCGGCATCTCATCTAATTTCCAAAAAACACGGATTAAGTGAATATTTTTTGATTTAATCCGTGTTTCTTTTCCGTTTTTTTTCATTTTTCTTCCGAAAACCTCTTGAAAATACTCCTGAACATGCTAAAATAATGGTAGTCATACCGATGTAGTTTCTGTTTTTCCATTTTCCGTTTTTCCTTCCATTTTCGAAAATTTTAGAGGTGTACGATGAACCAAAAATGTTTTCTGTCGCGAATTTTGCGATTTTCTGGAACCTCCATTTTCGCATTTATTTTCACGTTCACTTTCAGCGAGACAGTCAACGCGGAAAATGAGAAGCCGACGGGAAAAAAACCAGCGATTTTCTGGGTTTCGTCGCCGATAGAGGGAGGGGAAACGGGGATAATCTGCGGTGGGAATTTCACGCCCGACGCGCAGGTTCAGGTCACGGCAAAATACTGGAGAGACACAGAAGACGAAAAATGCGCAGAAATTATTGAAAAAACTCACCTTGTAAAACCTCTCCGAATGACGGAAACGAGTATCTTTTTCAGGATGCCGACCGGTAGCGAGGCAGAACTTACCGTAATCTGTGCGGCGGGAAAAACAGAGCCGTTTTACGTAAATCGTCCGGAAGTCTGGTGGATTCAGGGAGACCAGGGACGGAAAGCGACCGCGAAAACTGGCTGGATTACCGTAAATACCAACATTCCGGGAAAAATGAGGAAATTAACGATTCAGAAAACGGATTCAGTGGATTCTGAGGTGGATTCCGGCTCTGATTCAGTTTCCGGCTCAGTTTCCGATTCTGATTCAGTTTCTGGGGTGGTTTCATCTATAAATAACATACATTATAACAGCGGCGACTTGCTCCCACTTTACGAGATTACCGAGCCGGGAATTTATACGGTTTTACTCGACGGACGGAACGTCGGGACGATCGAAATCGTTCCTCATACTGAGTTTTACCGTCCGGAATGCTATGACGTAACCGATTTTGGCGCGATTCCGAATGACGGAATGGACGACACGCACGCCTTTCTTGCCGCTTTAGAGAAAATCCGCGAGAATGACGGCGGTATTTTATACGTTCCACGCGGTCGGTTTCAGGTGCGCGACACGCTTGAATTACCTCCGTACAGCGCGTTAATTGGTGAAACGTACGAGACGGACAACTTGCTGAAACTTTCGGCGGAAGAAACGCTTTCCGGCGCGAAACTTCCAAGTACGGGTCCCACTCCGTCCGCGCAGATTTACTGGCCCGACACGTCG
>JAUNAI010000336.1 GCA_030527705.1 Planctomycetia bacterium
AGGGATTCCTTGATAAAGCAGTTAATTATTTAAAAGAAGCTGGAATGGAAGTTGTCGCGGAAGGAGTATGGTTTCATACCCATTTTACCAAGAGTCAGATTTTAAACCAAGAGGGATAAATCCTGAAGGATTCGAGAGGTTTCCTAGTAAATTTCTAGGAACTTTTGGAGGATTCCTAAAAGGTTTCTTGAAAAAATCTGAAAAGAGGTAAAGAGACGCACGGAAGGTGTCCCTAAAAGATGTCTCTGAAAAGAATAAGGGACATTCTAGCAGGGAAGGTATGGAATGGTGGTGACGAATTGAGGGATAAGGAAGTTGAAGCGATGGCGACTCTCGGAAAAAATCCGTATTTTGACGGCAATGCAGAAAAATATGGAGAAAAAACGGAAAGTGTGCCTGAAATGTCATGGAAGGTCGAAGATGTTTAAATTTCGTTGAAAACGGTATTAAAGCAGTACTGAAACGGTACTAGAATGGTATTAAAGTAGTACTGAAGCAGTATAGAGTCGTGTTAAACAGTAGTACTAGAAGTACTAAAACAGTTTTAATACGGTTTTAAACGGTGATAAACCCGCCTGAATCCACCAGTGTATCATCTGAGTATGACTGAAATTACAGTGTTTTACCAGATATTATCAGAATCGGTCGGTAATGGAGGGGAAAAACTGGCAGAATACTGTAATTTTACCCGTCTCGACGCGGAGAGCCTGTAATGAGTCGTCATGTTTTCCCATTACGAGTTCAGTCTGAGGCTTTTAAATCGTCAGAAACGGGGAATGAGACGGAGTTTAAAGAGAAACGCTCCAATGATGGAAAGGGTACAGACTTAAAACATTGAAAAACTGCGGGAAAGGTGCGGTTTTCCAATAAACAGGAAGTCTTTTCACGTCGACATGGAAGTCGGCGGTGAGACGCATAACTAACCTTTCATGAAAAATACCCGGATTCCTTGTGAAATGCGTAAAAATGCGTGTGTAGGTCGTTTCTGATGGCAAAATATATGTGTAGTTTTACGTGTGAAGTACAGCGTGAATATGGCGTGAGTATCGTGTGAGTATTGTGTGAAGAATGCGTGAGGAATGTACGTAAGAAAAACGTATGATGAATCGCGTGAAAGTCCACGTGAAACGTACGTGAAAAGTACATAGAGAAAACGTCTGAAAATCTGTAGATTTCCTAAAATTTCCCCTTACGAGGCCTACGGTTTAAACATTTCGGCTGTGTCCTCTTTCCTGAAAAGGTGACACATACGAGATGAATGTGGAATGAATACGGAAACATGCGGAAAATACAAAAAAATACGGAAACGACGTGTTTATGACGCGGAGAATCAGGGATTTATAGGGCATCACGGGGAAACTGTAGCCTATTTTTCATGAACGATTACGGAAATGTTAGGACATGGAGGAATCAATGGTTGCTGTCAATTCCAATCCGGAATCTGTCGCGCAGTGGTGGGAAGAGTATAAAGCGAATCCGTCGGACCAGGAAAAAAGGAATTGTCTGGTCGAACACTATCTGCCGTTGGTACGTTATCATGCTCAGCGAGTATGGCAACGTCTTCCGGACGGCGTCGAAATGGACGATTTAATCTCAGCAGGAGTTTTCGGGCTGATGGACGCAATCGACGCGTTTGACCTTTCCCGAGACGTAAAATTCGAGACGTATTGTGCGCCGCGAATTCGGGGAGCGATGCTGGACGAACTACGGAATATGGACTGGGTTCCGCGTCTGGTACGCACGAAAGCGAAACGAATTAACGAGGCGACGAAGGAATTGGACGATAAATTGGGACGCAAGCCAACCGATGAAGAATTGGCGGAATATCTGGGAGTTTCCGCGGAAGAATTCGAGAAAATGGCGAAAGAAGCCAACACTGCAAGTGTGGTAAGCCTCAATAAAAAATGGTGCGAAACGGACGGCTCTAAAGAAGTCAGCGAGCTGGATGTTCTGGAAGACCAGCGTGGTGAAGACCCGACGAGTCGGTTACAGAAAATCGACACGATGCGCTTGGTCACGAAAGGACTGAAACGGAATGAGCGCCTGATTCTGTTACTTTATTACTATCAAGATATGACGATGAAAGAAATCGGCTTGACGCTCGACCTGAGTGAAAGTCGTGTGAGCCAGATTCACAGTAGTATCGTCCAGCGACTTCAGGGAACTCTAAGTGAGCGGAAGCCTGAATTCACGGTTTAAGAAATACCAATTTTTTCGGAATCGGGGAATATTCTCCGTTAACGGACGAAAATGTCAAAATTGCTCTTGCATTAACGGAAAAAATAGAGTAAATTAGACCCCGATAGTTTTTATACCGAAACAGCACGAAATATTCGTGTCTGTCGGGAGCGAAACATGATTTTTGGAAATTAGAAAGAAGTGAGGTTCTAATGACACACCGTTTTTCCAGCAAGTTGTTTGCGTCGCTGTGTGGCGTCGCTGCCAGCTCGTTGCTGTTCGTGGGTGTTGCGAATGCTGCAGTAACCCAGCCGGGTGACGTGAGTAATGCTCCGGCAGCCGCCGCTCAGAAAGAAGTTTCTCCGGAACTTCAGGCCGCGTTCGACGATTTTCGGAATATGAAATTCGAAGATGCGACCGCGAAACTGGACAAAATTCGCGAAAGCGATAAAGACATGGCTCCGTCGCAGTTGATTCTGGCGACGTGGTTGGCGCAGATTACGCCGCCGCAGCCGCAGGCCGTCCGTCAGGCGATTGAAGTCGCTGTGACGAAACATCCGAATGATCCGGAAGCGTATGTGATTCTTGCGGAACTGAATCTGCAGAACAGTTGCGTTACCGAAGCGGAAGCGTTGTTCGATAAAGGTGCTACGATGAACGCGAGTTTTGCGGACAGCGCGAAACGTAAGGGTGAAATCCAGAAACGTATCCTCATTGGTCAGGCTCAGATTCTGGCTCTGCGTGGAAAACGCGATGAAGCGATTGCGACGTTAAACAACGTTCTGAAACTGGATGAGAAAAATATTGGCGCTCTGAATCTTCTTGGTCTGATCAGCTTTAACGCGGAAGATTATGATGCTGCGATTAACGCGTACACGAAAGCTCGTGAAATCCAGCCGACTCTGCTTCTGCCGCAGGCGCGTGTCGCGATGATGTGTCAGCAGAAGGGAACGGATGAAGGTAAATCATTAGCCGCTAAGTACATGAAAGAAGCGATTGCTGCGGACGCGAAAGACCCGCAGGTCCGTATCGTGGCGGCGCAGTGGTCCCTGACGATTGGTAAAGCCGCGCAGGCTGCGCAGCAGGCGGATTATGCGATTCAGATTCTGGCTCAGCAGAAAACGGCGAAACCGGATGATGCGCTCACCACTGGTCTGTATAATGAAGCGAAACAGCTCCGTGGCGTGATTGCGTTGTTTGAAAAGGACTATGCGACTGCAGAAAAACAGTTCAATGAAATTCTCGCGGAATCCCCGAGCAATTTCGCTGCGACGAACAATCTGGCTCTGGCTCTGTGTGAACAGGCGGACGAAGCGAAGCAGAAGAAAGCGGTCGAATATGCTCAGGTGAACGTTGATCGTTTCGGTCAGCAGCAGCCGGAAGTCTTCTCCACTGCCGCGTGGGTCATGCACAAAATGGGCAAGTATCAGGAATGCGCCCAGTTGCTCCAGCGTTATATCCAGTTGACCAGTGGTAACATGTCTTCCGACGTCGCTTACTATCTCGCTGCCAACATGGAAAAACTTGCGGATAACGTTTCGGACGCGGAACAGAAAGCCAATATTCTGAAGCAGGCGAAAGAAATCATCACCAAAACGCTCGAAAATGAAGCACCGTTCGTGATGCGTCCGGAAGCTGAAGCGCTGAAAGCTCGTCTGGACAAGTAGTCCTGAATTTAATTGGAAATAAGACCTGAATAGGCCTTAAAAAACGAAAAAAGCTCGTGATTCTTTGGAGTCCGAGCTTTTTTATTTATCTCTATTCTTTCTGTGACGCCCTCCTCTCTAATGATTTTTCTATCATAACATAATGGAAGTGCATTATAAAAAATAGGGAGAGTAAGACAGAAATATTATCTGGTAAGAGAACTACCTGCGTAGTTTATGTATCAGCCAGACCACTTATAAAAAAATACCGGTCAGGTGAAAGTCA
>JAUNAI010000337.1 GCA_030527705.1 Planctomycetia bacterium
TCCGATGATTCTCGGTTATTTCTGATTATGCTCGGTTATTTCCGTGCGACATTACTCACGGGCCAATCGGACGCGGATTCGGATCGTCGAAATCACGTGGACCACGCAGAGTGTAGTACGAATACGGCATCGCTCCACGGCAATTTCCGGACGGGCAACCATTGTTGCAACCGGGGCATTCACGACGCGGATAGGCATGGACGCCATTACGCGGCTGAGCATCGTAGATAATTCCACGACGACCCGGGCCGGGGTACGTAACATACGGAACCACCGGAGCCGACTCACGAGAAATCATCGGCCGTGGGAGACCTTTCTGGCAATTACGGCAGTTACCATTCATGGCAACCGTTCCCTGAACTAACGGCTGTTCCGCAATCGGAGCGACGGCGGCCACATTAGCCGGTGCAACTGCACCATTTTCAACAATCGACGCTTTCGGCGTAGCCTGAGCAATCGGAGCAGGTTCCGCAACCGGAAGTTTCGTCGGAAGTTTAGTTGCCGGAGCCGCTTTCACCGGAGCGGCAATTTCATTCTGAGCGACCGGAACGGGAAGAGCGTCCGCAACCGGAGCCGCTTCTTCTGCGACCGCTTCCACTGCCGGAGCCGCAAGGACTTTTTCAGCCGGAGCGGTTTCCAACGCTTCCGTAACCGGAGTCACTTCAGCAACCGGAGCTGCTTCTGCCGGAGCCTGAGCAATTTCCAGTTCAGCCACATCCGCGACCTTCACAGCCGGTTCAACCGCTTTCACTGCCGGAAGCACTTCTGCGACCGGTTCAACATCCTCGAGCGGCGGAGCTGCGAGCAAATCGTCCATTTCCAACGTATCCGCAACCGGAGCTTCTACAGCCGGAGCCTCTGCGATCGGTGCTTCCGTAATATCCAGGTCGAATTCGTCCAGCGACAACTCGTCAGCAGCATTTACAGCCGAAAACATCGCGACACTACACAGTGCGGCCGCCATGCCGGAAAAAATTTTGAAAGAAACTTTTTTCATGGGAACTTCCCTCTCCTCAGTATACTTTTATACTACGATTCGTTTACATATTCTTTCTATATAATCCTTTACGGACTACATAATTCATCGGTTCTTACGTAAACCGTTTTATAGCAAATTAGCCGGTTTTAATCAATTTTCCAATTTAACTATTTTAAAGTTTAACGATAATGTCGATAATAAGCCCCACAAAAATTCGCGATTCATACAGACAAAAAATCTCTTAAATGTCATATTTCTGTTAATTTTTTACTAGTTTCTCTTTTTTCTCACAAAAAAACGACTGGCCCACCTTTATTTTTTATTAAAAACATGGTATATTAAAGAGATTGTTTTTTTATCGATTGTAATTTCGGTTATCGTTTTAGAAAATCGAAAATTTTAGGAAAAAACGCAGATGTTTGAAATCGAACAAAAATTTCGACTCTCGGACCCAGCCATTTTTTTAAACATGCTCGCATCACAGACCGTTCTGGAAGTGGTGTGGGAAAAATGTGTTGTCGAAACGGATACCTATTTTCGCCATCCTGCTCGTGATTTCGTCGTGACGGATGAAGCGTTACGTGTTCGGCGTCATGTGACTTTTACAGGCCACCAACCGACAGAAAATAACGTGGAAATAAATGCAGAGAATAACGCGGAAAATAACTGTGCTGAGAATCTCGCAGAAAATAACGCGAATAACAGCATTCTAAATTGTCCGAAAACAGCAGAAGCGGAATGTCTTATCACTTATAAAGGACCGCGACTGGATCGAGAAACGAAAATTCGGAAGGAACTCGAGCTCCCACTGTGCACCAAAACGACGCTTGCTCCTACGCACTTCGCTGGTTTCGGAGTAAGCGCACCAACAGCGGAAGAGTGCGCTGCACCGGACCTTTTCGAGCGTCTTGACACGCAACTTGACGCACAAGAAGAAACTTCCATTTTTCGAAAATGGGCAGAAATGCTGACCCTTCTGGGTTTCCAGCCCGTACGGAATGTATGTAAAATCCGTCATAAAGCGTGGACCCAGTGGCAGGGCGCGCGTGTCGAATTCTCGTTCGACATCGTTCCACCTGTCGGGACGTTCGTTGAGCTGGAATTCTTGGCAGAAAATGAAGAAAGTATTTCGACGGTGAAGGAGAAACTTCTATCTCTCTCAGATTTTCTGAAGCTGAAAGAGGTGGAACACCGGAGTTATCTCGCACTGTTAATGAGTCATACCAATCACACATGAAAATTCAGGGAAGGACGGTCCTTTCAGTCGTTGTTTCTGAAACGCGAAACAACGGAAAAACAGAATTTAAATGGAATTAGCATAAAAACACGGGAAACGCAGTCATATCACCTACAAAAATAGAAAATAAAATACAATAAAAGAAAACAGAAAAATCTGCTAAGTGTGAGATGCCCACGTTCCCAATTGAATATTTTTACCTAAAATCACTTAAAATAATAATGGATTTAAATCATGAGTAAATCCCAACAGAAAAAATCAAAAGTGCGTCAGACCATGCCGAAACAGGGTGGAAACGGTATGAGTAAGAACGTGACCACGGATACCACGCAACCAATAACGGAAACGTTCATCGTCAACGCGGTAACGGCAGAAGTCACTGACATTTCAGAAGATTCTCTGGACCGAAACACACGGAGTCCATTACGTGAAGAACAGTTTTGGCTTCTGACTGGCTGTGTATTACTACTCGCGTTCGTCGCATTTTCGTTCGCAATGTATTTTACGCGCAGTTTCATGATTCCATTCGTTTTCGCGATTCTTCTCTGCGCAATGGTTTCACCTGTTAATAATCTGGTCGTCGTGCGTTGGAAACTGCCGCAGTGGGTGGGATTTATTTCATCATTACTCGTCATTTTATTTCTATTTTTCTTATGTTTTCTCGTAACTCGATTCGCAATTGAATCGATCTCACGTGAAATCGTCGCCGTGAAAAATCAGGCAGCCGCAGCCGCAGCAGAACGTGAATCGTTCGAGGCGGAACTAACTGCGTCCATACCGGAACTCACAGTCTCTACAGATACTGAAACGGGAAATGGAACGGAAATTAAAACGGAAAATGAAACCGGAACGGAACCAGACGCTAAAACTGCGCCTAAAATAGAGCCTGAAACTGTTCCTACTGGAACTCCGAAATCGGTTGTTTCAACACCAGTAACCAATTCAGTTACTCCCCCTGCCACTACGGATGGTCCTTCCAAAACCCCTTCGACACTGAAGACTTTTGAAGCGACAATTGACATGGCTCTCGAACGTTTCGGTCTGAAATCGAATTTCTTTAACGCAAAACAGATTACCGGGCCGGTCCGCGAGCAACTTCCTTCACTGTTGAATTCTGCACTAAGTGCGTGTAAGAATTTTATTTCATCCGGGATGCTGGTTCTGCTCTTCTGTATCTTCATTTTGATGGGGCGTGACCCACGTGTTCGACAGAAAAACGCAATTTACAACGAAATTGAACACAGCATTCAGAAATATCTAAACATTAAATTCGCAATTTCCTTTGCAACGGGCGCGACAATTTACATTATCTTTACAGCACTGGGGCTAAAAATGGCGTTCCTGTTCGGCCTAATTACATTCGTGTTAAACTTTGTGCCATCGATTGGTTCGATTATCGCGACGGTTTTACCATTACCGATTTTGATGGTGACGATGGAAGATATAACGAATACGCAGTTAATTCTAGCATTCGTCCTTCCCACAATCACTCAGAACTTCTTCGGAAACTTGTTAGAGCCGAAATTACAAGGTCAGGGACTAAAACTGCATGAAGTCACGCTCCTGATGGCACTCGGTTTTTGGGGTGTCGTCTGGGGACCGGTCGGCATGTTGCTGGCGGCGCCGTTAACAGCTGCGATGCGGATTATCATGCTTGAATTTAAGATGACGCAGGGCATTGCGGACCTGATGGGCGGAAAATTGCCGACTCTTCAGCGTGATTTGGATGCAGAAGAAGCAGAAAAATAGAAAGAAGAGAAAAGAAATACAAGAAGCAAGCAATCGAAGATTGCGATTAAAAAGTTTTTTTGGAAGAGGGTCTGGGAGAAAACAATTTTCAAAATGTTTTCTCTCCCACGGGTGTAACGACACTACGG
>JAUNAI010000338.1 GCA_030527705.1 Planctomycetia bacterium
TTATATTCCGAATTGTGAATGTCGAAATCGGCATCCGTCAGTTCTGGGTTAATTTTCAGGTCGGAGTAGGTATACTCTTCCATTAATGGGAAATCTCCGTCATTTCCCCAGCCCCATGCCATATACTTTATCGGTAAATTCAGTTCCATATCTACATAAATATGCGCTTTCTGGAATAACGGATTCAGTTTTCGGTCACCATTTTTCACCTCGACACACACGCAATCACGTCCCTGAAACTGTATATCTAAATACTGCACGGAAATAGTTGGATTCTCCAGATTTTCTTTCCCCATCTTCTGAAAATGTCGCACGAGATTCAGAATTCCCACTTCCGTAATCGGATGGCGATTATTTTTCATTGCCGTCCGCCCGGTCGGTTCCAGAGAAAGTGTTCCCATAATCGCCTCAAAACCGACGCCATGAACGAGAAGTTTTCCCTCATTCGCGTTTTCCACGAAAATCACCTCACGCCCATCATACCGTCGCGGCTTCTTAAAACGCAGATACACGCTGAACGGTTCATGACGGATTTTCGCCTCCATCACTTCTTCTTTACCGAGAATACCATTTACACGCTCGCGCTTCGTCAGGGTACAGGTATATCCCGTGATTTCCGACTGAATATTCCGTTCCACATCACGTGCCCAACGGAGCGGAGCCTCTGACTCGATTTCCCCTTCCATCGGCTCAAAAATCGTACTTCGCGCAACTTTCAGTTCCTGTTTCTCTCCCTGAGACTCTACTGAACCTATCGGCATCGCCGTCAGTTCTGCGACAACGG
The DNA here is from genome assembly GCA_030527705.1 of Planctomycetia bacterium. Lineage (GTDB taxonomy): Bacteria > Planctomycetota > Planctomycetia > Pirellulales > Thermoguttaceae > RGIG3701. Next base: position 785 of record JAUNAI010000338.1, read on the forward strand.
CCTCTACTTCTGCGATTTCTGGTGAATCCGCGATTTCCGGTGAAACAGATACCGCAGGCGAATCCACTTTTACCCGCATAGCAGAGTCCATCATCAATGTTTTTACACCAGTTTCAGAAAGAGGCACTATTTCGCTTCCATTTTCATTAGACGACAAAATTTCCGCGTCTAAAAATGAAATTAATGACGATTCCGGCACCAACTCTGATTCTTCAGCCTTTCCCTCACTGAAGAGAGTCACACCCACGATAAAACAGAAAAGAGAATAGAAAAATCTCCGATTAACCAAATTCCCCAGGAAATGGAGTCGCATAAAAATCCCTTCTTAATGTGAAAAAGCCCCAATAATAACACCCTATGCCGAAAACACAGTAAATCGGTAAACAGGGTAGGTTATGCGTGTAACGCAAGTAAAATATCGAAAAAAAATTTATACCACTCAAGGAATCGAAATTTCGCTGGAAAAACCGATTTAAATTACGTAGAACGCACATTCTGCTCCATTTTGAATCAATAGATTTCAAAAAACTTCAAAATTTTTCAATTTTACTATTTACGCACAGGAGAATTTATGTTATCTTATGTTATTCACATTATTTTTCCAGTTTAACCCCGAAAAGATTATGAAAAATTTTGGAAATAAGCGTTTTCAATTGAAATATTTTACCCAGAAGTGCCTGATGACACTCGTCACGGTACTGACTGTTTTTACCTGTCTGAGTCTTGTGCAACTATCAGCGTCTGGCCAAGATTTTTCCCGACCGAACGTATCCGGAAACATTTACGAAGAAAATGTAAATTTCCGTGTGAACTATAAAGTCATGATGGCAGAGTCGTCCGAGCTTATCTCTTCTGGAAAAACGATTTTCTGCGACGGAAATGCTTACGATTTCGTGGATAATTCCGATGAAATTATCATCTTTAACCCGGAAGCGAAAAAGATTTATGTTCTCGACGTAAAAAGTCGTAAGAAGTGGGAAACCACCCCGGATGAAGTGGAAGAGTATGCAACGAAAATCTGCCGCTGGGGAATGAGCAACGAAAAAGAGGAAATCCGTCAGTTTTTTCAGCCTGATTTTAAGGTGGAATACGATAATAAAAAGCGGGAATACTCTTTCGTTTCCGAGAACTATTCCTATTTCGTAACGCCAGTGAAGCCAGACCGAACGGAGTTCCTGGAACAGTACCGCGTTTTTGCACGTTCCTCCTGTCGCACGAATATGGCGCTCTCACCGGGTTCGCGGACGCTGTATGCACGTTTTCTCGTGAATGAAACGGTCTTTAATGCGGGCTATTTCATCGAGCGTCTTCAGCTCTCACTCCGTGCACAGAGTTATTTCGGAAAGTCGACCGTTTTACTCTCCGAATATCAGTATCTACCACGTCTCGTAGAATCCGATATGGCCACCATCCGACAGGTTCAGGACTATCTCGCCATTTTTGAACGTGGAACTCTCGCCGAGTTCCAGGAAAAACGGTTACAGACCGAGGCAAAATAACACTAGAACCAGATTCATATATACCAGTTCCGCTTAAAATTCCGGGAATGGTAGTCCTTCCTGTAGTCATTTCAGCAACACGAAATGAAGGTAAAGCAGAATTTTAGAGTGCGTCAGGTATAAAATTCGTGGTTAGAAGTCAGAGATTAGTTCTCTTTTTCTAACCACGAATTACGTTTTATGGGTAAATACTAAATAATAAATTACATTTTGAGAGGCTACACAAGACGCGCCGCCTCCCAATTAAGCATATACTTGAGAAAGTTTTACTCTAATTAAACTCCGCGTATAATAACTCCCAGAGTGCGTCCATCGCCTGCGGAATAACGTTGGTACATGCCAAGACCGGCATAAAATTCGTGTCGCCGTTCCAGCGCGGAACGAGATGCCAGTGTAAATGTCCCGGTAGTCCTGCTCCTGCGACACGTCCGAGATTCAGGCCGATATTAAAGCCGTCACAGTTCATGATTTTTTCCATACGCGGAACGATGTCCGAAAGTGTTTCCATCAGTTCCAGATGTTCATCCCGTGTGAGAAGTTCCAGCCGACCGACGTGTCGCCGTGGAGTAATGAGGAGATGCCCATTATTATATGGATACCGATTCATGATAACGAGTGAGTGCTCCGATCGTTTCACGACATAACGCGCACGGTTTGATTTCTCCATATCTTCCGTATCGGCAACCGCCTGACAGATGAAGCAATTTTCGTCCGCGCCCTCTAAAAAATGTAGTTTCGCGGGGTCCATTTCTTTTTTTTTCTCCGTACTGGTGACATAAGCCAACCGCCACGGTGCCCAGATTTCTTGATATGACATAATTTTCTCACTTTCTTATATCAATTACATTTAAAATCTCCGCTCTCCTAGTTCTTTACTAGGAAATTTTAGGGAATTGAGGCGAAACGAATTGTCTGAATCATCTTTTACGACAACTTATAATAAAACGTTTCTACCTCTTTAATTTTATCTGCTCTGAATAATCCCGCTACGGAATGAAGGTTACACGTCCGTAACCATCTCCCCACCCGAATTGGTCCACTTTCTCCCACGTTTTAGTTTTCCAGATACTCGTATCATTCCATGTGTGGCGGCTAAGTATTCACCGTCAGAGGAAAACGACAGTGTCCAGATGTAATTTCCCGGAACCTTGAACTTCTCGAGTAAATCACCCATTTCGGCATCGCGAATGTAAACTTCCGAACCATAAGTGCTAAAAGCAACAATGTTTCCCATTGGCGACCATGCGAAAGAGTAGTTATTATCTGGATTGTCATAGAGGCGTTCTCCCGTCGCAATGTCCCAAACACCGCCTGTACTTCCAATTTTGGTTCCGTCAGGTGAGAAACACAACACGCCACACCTCGGAATTTCACAGATACACTGTTTTGTTCTGATGTCCCAGATGCCGGTAGTTCGGTCGTCTCCTTCTTCCTTTTTATAGGTCAAGGCAACATACCTTCCATCAATACTCAACGCGATGTTATTGCTGTTCCCCTTATCATTTCCGGGCAACTCCCACGAATCAATCTTCTGACCGGTTTGCGCACCCCATACGTAAACCACTCTTCCAATTGAACGAATCACTTTCTTTCCGTCAAGAGTAATTGCCGCAATGTGACCGGAATCCGCCCCAAAATCACGAATGACATTCCCATTCTCGACGTCCCACAATCGTACGACACCATCCATATCGGCACGACACATAAACTTGCCGTCGGCACTGACAGTCATGAATAAATCCCCCTGTCCGCCATACTTATTCCACTTGGTTCCGCTTTCAACTGTAATACTGTCATAAATA
>JAUNAI010000038.1 GCA_030527705.1 Planctomycetia bacterium
ACATCTGCACCATGTAAAATCAGTTTCTGTGCGAGCTCTATACCAAGTTTAACCGTAGTTTCACATAAGTTTCCTGAAATTTCATTAAGATTTTTATCTGCATATTCATCATGAATCGCAACAGAGAGGGAGTCTTCGAGTACTTTTCTTCCATCAAGCGCAATCACTCGTCCACGTAAAGTGAAGTTTTTGGGACAAGATTCGGCATCCATCCTGCATTCACACAGCCCGCCAATTGGCGTCGCACAGCCACCATCAAGAGCCTTAAGAAACGCTCGTTCTGCCGACACACACGCCAGTGTGACTGGGTCATTCAGATAAAATGCCAGAATTTCATTCGTTCGTGAGTCACCGATACGAGACTCAATTCCTAACGCTCCCTGACTCACAGCTGGAAACATCTCTGAAAAAGGCAGAAATGCAGTAATCCGTTCCGCCATTTCCAGCCGTTCTAAACCTGCGCGCGCCAGAATCAGAGCGTCATACAGTCCCTCGTCTAATTTCCGTAACCGCGTATTCAAATTCCCACGGACGGAGAGAATATCCCATTTTTTCCCGTATTTCTGTGCGAAAGCGAGCAACTGTGCACGACGTCTTAGGCTGGAAGTTCCTAAAATCGCCCCATCCGGTAGGTCTCTGAGTGACAGTGGAACCTGATTCACGTTAGAATTTCCTGTGAACGTAGACAGCATTTTCTCTACTGATTTCGCGTTTCGGCTCATTACCAGAACATCTTCCACCGGCGCACGGGGAGGAACAGCGGTCAATTGTAATCCCGGAACTGCTTCCGTTGGCAAGTCTTTCAGACTGTGAACCGCGATATCTACTTCATTCGCCAGAAGCGCATCTTGAATAACACGCGTAAAAATTCCCTGTGCGCCTCCTGCCGCAATTGGCTGTCCGAATGTTTCTGGACGGTCTCCAGACGCAGTCATTTCTACAATTTCAACTGGAATTCCATTTTCTCTTAACCGCGATGCACACCACCGTGCCTGCCATAACGCCAACTGACTCGCACGCGTGCCAATCCGTATCGGCTTCATTTCACTCATTTCCATAATTCTGCGTTTCCTGTAATCTCTATCATTCTAAAAAAACTCTCGAAAATCTTGAAACTCCTCCCTTATCCCTGAAATTCCCCAAACTCATGAAAACTCTATGATTCATGAAATTTTCAGAACTCATGATACTCTCGAAATCTCTGAAATTCTGGTAATCTTGAAGAAATCTTATTCATCTCATTAATCACAGTATTTCTTCAATCCTTTTTTAGTGGACCCTTTTCCTGAAAATTCGAATATTTCCTGTGAACTTTTCTCTGACGTTTTCCCTGTCTCACCACGTGCACGGAGTAACACGACAACCGTAACCTCAGAAAAACCGAATTCTTTTTTTAAAACGCGAGCGAATTCATTAACCGTTGAGCCAGTTGTCATAACATCATCAACAATCATTGCCCGTTTTCCGAGCCACCGTGTCCGATTCGGCGGCATATGTGTCGGCACGAAAACCCCCTGTACATTCTGATGTCTTTCGTGCATTTTTACCGCTCGTTGTGCCATGGTAAGGCGCTGACACCGAACCAGTCGGCGACTGCATCTGATTTTAAGAAGTCGGGAAAGCCGATCTGCAATAATTTCTGCGTCATTCGTCCCACGTACCCACCGATAAAAAGGATGCATGGGAACCGGAAGAATCAGGTCTGCATGAATACTTGCCAATTGGAAATAACGATGAAAGTACATCAGTTCCGCCATTGTCTGTGCCAAGAGAAATCCAGATTCCTTTTTCATCAGAAATACCGCACGTCGCCAATCTCTTTCATAGCGTTCCAGCGGAATCACACGATCGAACCATAAATGCTTATTGATGCAAGATGGGCAACGATTACTATTATGGTTCGCCTGATATTTAAACTGTCCGCAACGTCGGCACCCATACCGTTCTTCTGGAATAAAAAGGTCCTGACACTCCACACATAAACTCCATTCCGGGTGGAATTTTTCTCCTCTCTGTGTCCGTGTTATATTCCGTTCCTGCAGAAAATATCGGACTTTTCCACAATACGCACACCGTTCCGGCACCAACAGATTTAAGGCGCTCCGAATTAGGTCTCGTAAAAGCTGAAACGATGCAGTAAACGTCATGAGGGATAATTTTAATGGAATGGAAACGAAAAATGAATGAACATTTATATTTCTTTCATTAAACCATTTTTTCCTAAACATTCAACCATAGAACCCCCAAAAATGACAGAAAAACTGTAAAAAAACTGAAAAATTTTCCAAAAAAACGGGAAAACGTATTGACGAAGTACGTTTTTTCTTGCAAAATATAAGAAAGTACTCTATACTGGATTCACTTAAAATTCAGAGAAGGGCGGTCCTTCTGGTAGTTATTTCAGCAACGCGAAATGACGGTAAAGTGAAATATTATAGTGTGTCGGGTATAAATATAAATTTTTGTAAAATCAGAAAGTCAGCAGAATCATGCAGGATCGAAAACTTAATCTTGCGGTAATTGGCGTCGGTGGACGTGGTAAAGAAAATCTCGGTGGAGCGTTTACTGAAAATGTCATCGCTATCTGTGACGTAGACGGCGCGACGCTCGCACGTGCATTGAAACGTTGTCATCCGAAAACTCGCGGATATGCGGATTATCGTATCATGCTGGAAGAACTTCACGACCAGCTTGACGCCGTCATTGTGAACACTCCAGACCACACTCACTATCCGATTTCCATGATGGCGATGGATTACGGAATCCACGTTTATTGTGAAAAACCCTTGGCACACACGGTTCAGGAAGTACGCGAGATGACGCAAAAAGCGGCAGAAAAAGGCCTCATCACCTCGATGGGAAACCAGATGCACACTTGTGCGAATTACCGACGCGTCGTAGAAATTATTCAGTCTGGCGGTCTCGGGCAGATTCAGGAAGTCCACGTCTGGTGCGGAAAAGGTTGGGGAGGAAATACCGTCCGTCCGGCACGCACAGACACGATTCCCGCCGACTTTCGCTGGGATTTATGGCTGGACGGTGCCCCACAGCGTCCGTATGTCGATGCGATCTACCACCCCTCCAACTGGCGCAGATGGTGGGATTTTGGAACCGGAACCCTCGGTGACATGGGCTGTCACTACATGGACCTCGTTTTCTGGGCGTTAAACTTAACGTCACCGAATTCCGTACAGGCGACCGGTCCCGATTTAGCCACGCAATCTGAAATGGCGCCGCTCGGACTGAAAATCGAGTATGAATTCACCCATGAAGGGCGACCGTTGCGCGTTTACTGGTACGACGGCGATATTCAGCCGGAAATTCTTGAAACTTATGGTCTCACGAAATGGCTGGGCGGCGTCTTTTTCGTCGGAACGGAAGGTGCGTTGCAGGCGGACTACACGAAACGGATACTCGCGCCGGTCGAGAAATTCGCGAATTACGTCGAGCCGAAACCGTGGATACCGGAATCACTGGGGCATTTTGCGGATTTCTTTAACGGAATTCGGACGAAAACGCTCCCGCCATGTCACTTTGGCTATACTGGACCGTTAACGGAAGCGATTCTCCTCGGTGTGGAGGCTTACCGAACCAACCGTAAAATCGAATGCAAATAAAAAAACAAGAAAAGCAAGCAATCGAAGATTGTGATTAAAAAGTTTTTGAAAGAGGGGGCTGGGGAGAAAACAATTTTCAAAATGTTTTCTTCCCACGGGTGTCACGACATGACGGGTAGCAAGTTCTTCCCGATAGGGTAGAGTCTTGCGTAAAGTGTTTAGCTTTGAGAGACAAAAACATTCGTGAGGAGGGAAACATTTTTGCAAAATTGTTTCCCCCTCACACTCCCCCTTCAAAAAACCTTTAATATTTAAATAAAATATTTGAAAAGCAAGCATTTTCCCTAAAACCTACAGAATATCATGAAACACGGCATGACCACCACAGAACCAAAGAAAAGAAACTGGCTGTTGAGACTCTGCGTCTTTCAGGCGTTCATGTTATATGTTGGGCTATTTTGTATGGCACTTTTTAACCCGTTTATTGCGGTGTCGCCGATTTGGGGCGGACTTCTGATATTATTAATGGCGATTCATATTCCGGTAGCAACTCTTTGGTTTTACGCCATCTTCAAGTCGCAGTGGAAGACAATAATCATTACGTGGTTGGCGTTTGGGGGGCTTACACTCCTTGAGTCGTTAGTAGGTTCCGTCGTTTATAGTGAAAATAACATCAAGAAGGTAACCAATCCCCCAAATTGTGAAAGTTTTAGTCAAAAATCCATTCAAGAAAACGCCCTAGAATTGTTAGAGAAACCGCAGCAAGAATGGAATGATAATAAAATTTTATAGTGTCAATAAATTGAGAGATTTACAACTAAACTTATTACGTAAGTTTCTGCGTTGGTGGGATAAACTTGCTATCCGTCGCAGGTAATATATTTTACTTAACCTTCCTTTTTTAAGAAAGAAAAAATGATGAAAAAAAGAACCTTCCTTTCCCTCGCCGCGTTGGCGTACGTCGTAATTCTGGGAATCTGCGGGAATTGTAATGTTTCGGCAGCGGAAAATGCACAAGAAATCACACTTCCCGAAAACGGAATCTGTGCGCATCGCGGAAATAACGCACATTTTCCGGAAAATACTGTCCCCGCGTTTTTGAGCGCCGTCGAACTTGGAGCCGCGCAGGTCGAGTTGGACGTGTACTACACGAAAGATAAAAAGATGATTGTCATGCACGATGACGATGTCGCGCGGACAACGACTGGTAAAGGTCTCATTCGTGAAAAAACGCTTGCCGAAATCAAGTCACTTGGCATTCGGTTTCAGGGAAAAGTCGTTGACGGTGTCCGCGTTCCGACTTTTGAGGAAGTCGTGTCGGTCTTGCCGAAAAATATCTGGATTAACATCCATGTGAAGGATAATAAAGTCGATTTAATCCTTGAAATCGCGGCTTATCTCAAAAAAGAAGGACGACTTCATCAGTCCTTCTTGCTCTGTAATCGAAATGTGGCGCAGGAAGTACGAAAAACGTATCCGACGCTGAAAATCTGTAATCCGCCGGGAGAATCGACCTTTTCGGCTTACGTTGACAGTACCATCGCGCTCGGTTTCGAGTTCGTCCAACCGAATCCGAAATACGCGGAGATGCCGAAATCGGAAATTCAGCGTCTTCATGATGCGGGCGTGAAAATTAACTATTTTGGCGTGAAAAATGCGGCTCACTGTCGTGAATTGCTCGAAATGGGCGTTGATTTTCCGCTTTGTGATGACGTGACAGCGTGCGCTACCGAAATGAGCAAAAAATAAAAATAAATATAAGAAGCAAGCAATCTTCGATTGCTTGCTTTTCAAATGTTTTATGTGTGTTTTTAGTTCCCACGCCGTTTTGATAGGTACTCTGCCAGTGCCTTGTCGAACGGCATGCTCGTGTCGAGCGGGAGATAATCCACGCCGATTTGCGCACACTCTTCCGCATAACGCTCACGAAAAGCCTGAATCTGTTGCAGATACTCCGCCCGAAACCCGTCAGCGTCTACAGCCATGACCGAATCCGTTTCCGGCTCACAGAGTTCCAACGCTCCCGAAAATGGAAACGTTACTTCTGCTTCATCTAGGAGGTGTAACAGTAACACATCATGTCCCGAAAATTTCAATCTCCGCAACGCTTCGAGAACCGGTTCTTCATCCGTCAGAAGGTCACTGATAATCATGACCAAGCTCTGATGCCGTAACATGGCGGCTGTCTGATGGAGCGATTTCGCGATATCCGTCTTCCCGTCCGGTGTGAGACGCGATAAAACTGATAAAATTGTTGAAAGTTGCGACGGTCGCGTTCCCGGCGCGATACTCCGACAGATTTGCTCGCCGAACGTCAGAAGTCCGACGGGGTCACGCTGGTGAATCATCAGATACGCCAAAGCAGCCGCCAGACAGATGGCGTAATCGAATTTCGTAACTTCTTGTCGAAAGGTATAATTCATCGACGCGCTCTGGTCCACGACAAGGTAACCGGTCAGATTCGTTTCCGCCTCGAATTTTCGGACGTAATACTTATCCGTTTTCGCGTAAACCAACCAGTCTATATCCTTCGGGTCGTCTCCCGCCGCGTAACGCCGATGCTCACTGAACTCGACTGAAAACCCCTGAAACGGACTGGAGTGTAACCCCTGTAGAAATCCCTTCACGATGAATTTTGCCTTCAGATCCAGACGCTTAATCCGCGCAATCACTTCCGGTTTCAGGTACTTTTCGGACGCCATTCGGTTTCTTTCCATTTTTCTTTCCTTTTAATCCATTCTCTTTAGGAAAAATGATAATATTTTCTTTCATGATAACCGATACGCACGAAAATGTCAAGGGTTAAATCGTCCGTGCCTGAAAAAAAGGAGTGCATTTTCTCATAAACTATACTGATACCGACAGCTCAGCGAACGAATAAATGGTGACGTAAATCATACTCCAAGCAGTGTACGCTATTTACCTGGGTCATCCAGTATCGGATATAATATAACTCCCTGTGGTTAATAATGATTTTCGTTACTCTTGTGTGATTAGCATTAAAAAGTTGTTGTACCATTTCTTCAGGAGGCGGTGGAAACACGCACATTAATTCTTCCGCCTTTTTATGTCCACAGCGTCTCGCAGCTTCAAAATATGCGACTGCCTGTGGCTCGGTTTTATCCTTTTCAATGATTTTCATTCCCAGTTGAAACCATGCTTCCGCCACCCCGTACTGTGATAAATAATACAGTACAGTATCGGGGGCAAACGCCAACGAAAACCCCTTTCTTTCCGCAACTTTTTGGTATTTTGGACATTTTTTCATCATTTTCTCTCACTTTATTACATCTTCACATCATTACATCTTCACTTTCTTCACCGTTCACTCCCCGAAACTCCCGGACCAGTCATTCGGCTGAATTGGCGTGGGGGATACGGCGTTAATTGGATTATCGTTCCGATTTCGTTATGAATCGCGTCCACATGAGAAATCACGCCGATGAGCTTTTTCCCACGCTTGTTCGACTCGCGGTGGTAATTTTTCAATGCGTTTAACGCTGATTCCAGTGCCTCAGATGCTAGTGAGCCGAAACCCTCGTCGATGAAAAATGAGTTAATCTCCACGTTTCGGCTTGCTATCCGCGTCAGCCCCAGAGCTAGCGCCAGACTGAGAATAAACGACTCTCCGCCCGACAGGCTTTCCGGTGCACGCGGTGTTCGCTCATGTTGTTCGTCTAGAAGTTGCAGACTTGCCGGATCCATCGGATCTGTCCGTAATTCGTAACGCGGATTGAGTAGCCTTAGCTGCTGATTCGCGTAATAGAGCAGGTTATTAAACGTAATACTCTGCACGAAATTCACGAAAGAATCCGTTTTATTCGTCCCTGCTGACTTGAGCACGTTTCCGAGTTTTACCCACCGTTCTGCCTCCTTCTCTGCCCTCAGAATTTTCCCGTCCAATTCTGCATTCCGCTTTAAAACACGTTCTTGTTCCTCGAAAATTTCTGTCAGACGTCCTATCTTCTGATGATTTTCGCGATTTTCCTCTTCTTTCTCCTTTATCCGTGCCTCCAGCTCCGCCTCGGTTGCAGTTGTTGGCGCTTTTCCCTGAAAAGTTTCCATTTCCTGCCGATTTTGCCGGTCGATTCCCTCCAGCTGGTCCGCCTGTTTCTGAAGTTTCAACTTCCGTGCTGAAAGTTCCTCTCGTTCCTCACGTGCCATTTTTGCCGACTGATATTCCTCCTCGTCCGCAAAAAGTTCCTGCTGCAGAACGGTTCTGAAAACGTCTAATTTCTGACGTGCCGCCTCTCGCAGTTTTTCACACGTCGCCGACTTCTCCGCAAGCTGCTTTTCCGTAAATTCTCGCTCTTTCTCCACTTTCAGAAGTTCATTCTTAAACGTTTCGAGTTCTTCTTTCGCCCGTTTTTCCGCATTTTTCAGTTCATTTTCCACCACGTCCGGATTCTGTTCACCGAGTAATTCACGTCGCTCACTTTCCAGCGACTTTATCTCTTCATTTCGTTTTTTGCACTCTTCTTTTTTCTGTAAAAATGCCGATTTTGCACGCTCAAAAATATCTTCCAGCTGTTTTTTATGTGACTCTTGGCGATTTCCCTCAATTCCAAGTGTCCGAATTTTGTTCCACAGTTCCCATAATTTCGTTTGAGAATCACTGATAGCCCGCCAAAACACAATTTTTTCCTTTAAATTTACTGGAACTTTCTGTTTTTCCGCCTCTTCCTTATCTACTTCAAAATACACTTTTGCGTGTGCTTCCTGTACTAAAATTTCTTGCTCAAGTGTGTCTAACCATTTTGATTTTTCACCGAGCCTTAAATTTTGAGCCGTGAAGCTCTCTTTTAGTGCTAAAAATTCCATTTCTTGCTTTTTCAGCATTACTTCTGTTTCACGAACCGTTTTTCTTGCCAGTTCATTTTTATGGAATAATTCTTCATAGATTTTTTTATTAGCATTCCGGATTTCCGCACATTTTCTTAATTCATCATAAACTACCTGCGCAAAATCGAGAATTTTATCTAAATATTTAGAAATTTCCGCATTCTCTTCTATCTTTATTTCTAAATTGGACGTATTTTTAATTCTTGAATACAAATCAATCAGCAGATTCCAGTGATTCTCTATTTTCGCCAGAATTCTTATTTTCTCCTCTGAAAGAGAGTGAATTCCATTCTCAATTTTCGCCTGCTCCGCGATTATTTTCTTCTCTTCGTCCTCAAGTTGTTCTATTTCCATTTCAAGTTTCTTTTTTGCGACTTCTAACTCCTGAATCTCGATACGTTCATCCTCACCGTCACGCAGAAAATTCATTGGCAACTCTACGGTATACGGATGATGAATTGCCCCACATAACGGACACGGTTCCCCTTCTGTAAGCTCTTGTCTTGCCGCTTCGTAACTCTGGATTGCACGCAGGTTACTGAGCATTTCCCTGAGCACTGCCATCTGTCGCTGAGATGAATCCAGACTATTTTTGTTTCGTACAATTTTCTCTCTAGTCACGTTCAAATCTTCCTGACACTTCTTCTCTGCCTCATTTTTTTCCTTCGTTTCCGCAACATTTTTAGTCAGTTTTTCCATATTTTCCATAAGGATAGAAGCCGTATTTTGAAGACTATACTCCAATTTCTCGCGTTCTGCATCTTCCTGTAATTTTCGTTGTTGAACCGACATTTTTTCGGCCGTTTTTTCCTCATTTTTTCTCTCAGTCTCCAGCATTTTCTGAGATACCTCAAGAGCTCGTAGAAAAGACCTCATTTCTCTCTCAGCTGTCTCTACTTTTGGACGAACTTCTGTAATTTCCTCTTCTAAATTCTTCGCATCAGTCAATGTTTTCAGAAGTTGAGCGAGTTCCTTATCCTGTTCATTATACGTCATCAGAATTTCTGGTTTAGCTGTAATAGCCTGTGTAATCAATTCATTTTCACTTTCCAATTTCCAAGATTTTTGTTCTTTTAAAGGAAGTAAATTTCTATATTCTGTAAGTTTATTGCGTATGAAGTTTATATTTTTATTCGATTCTTTTAGGTTTTTCTCTTCTTTTCCCATCTCCATTTCCGTAGATTCTCGCTCTACGGTAAATTGTCGTAAAATCTGGCGCGCATTTTTTAAATTAATATCTACTTCACGTGTTTTTTGAATTCTTGGAAGAATCTGGGCGTAATTCGTTTCACACTTTTTTACTAACTCCTGAGCCGTTTCAAGTTTTGCGCTATAATCCGCCTCTTTTTTCAGTAAATCAATTTTTTTGTCATTTAGATTTTCGATTTCTATCGCACAGGTTTTACCCTCGGCAACGACTGCTAAAAACTGTGCTTCAACTGGATCTACCACTTGCGCATGTTCCGCTTTTTCCAGTCTCTGACGTGCTGGAAGAAACGCATTTTGAGCCTTTTCCAACTCTTCACGAAACGTGTTAGTATCTTGAATTTTTTTCTGAAGAGAATTCCATTTTTGGAGTTGCGACAATTCTTTTATATTGTCCTTTATTTTCTTTTCGTTTGTTTCGATTTTCATTTTTAGTGTGTCGCGTTCCGCTGAAAATTTTGCCATTTCCGCTTCGGAACGTGGCTGAATCATCTGCGACTGAGAACGAAGCGTTTCAATTTCCTTATTTCGTTCCCTCTGAATATCCTGCGCGTGAAGGACGAGTTCTTTATAATAACCCGTGCCCGTAAGGGTTTCAAGGATTTTTGTTCTATTTTCCGTCGTTGCTGTCAGAAATTTCTCGAACTGGAACTGCGCAAGCATAACTGACTGCGTAAATTGTTCAAAACTCAGCCCGGTATATTCCTGAACGAGTTGCGCGACTTCTCCCGATTTCGAGCTACAAATTGTCGGGTCATTTTCGCAGGAGAAAAACCGTTCCGGGAGGGAAAATGGCTTTTTAGAATTTTTTCTAGTCGTCCGTCGGTGTTCCCAGCGTGCGGTAAAGGTTCCTTTCGCAGTTCGAAACGTGACGGAGGCGGCGCAGGAGGTGGTATTCTTACTCATAATTTCGTCGCAAAGAGCGTTAAAAGTCTTCTGTCTCGGCGTCTGCCCATAGAGCGCGAGGCAAATTGCATCGAGAATGGTACTTTTCCCCGCTCCATTCGTCCCGATGATGGCGAAAATTCCGTTTTCATACTCCGGCTGCGTGAAATCAATCTCCCACGCCCCGCGTAAAGATGCTAAATTCTTGAGCGTCACTTTTTCGATAAACATGGTATTATTTCCTCTCTCTGCTTTCGATTATCATTTATTTAGTTACAGCTATCATTGGTTTTTCTTTGATTATCATCCTTCGCAATAAACAGAATCGCGTTTTCCGTTGCGTACCGTTCCGTGCAGGTTCCTTTTTTGCCGAAAAGAGTGATGTTCGGGGAAAATTTAAAAATGTCCGCTTCCATCAGCGTTATACTTTCTGGAATCGTTAAGGACGTTAATTTTCTACAGGCGCCAAACGCGTATTCACCGATTTCCTCTACACCTTCTGAAATCGTTGCCGAGGTCAGATTCACGCAATTCAAAAACGCATGGTCGCCGATTCTCTTTACGCTCGCGGGAATCGTCGCGGACGTTAAATTCTCACAGTCCGAAAACGCCCACTCGCCGATTTTCGTCACGCCATCTGGAATCATCGCCGTTTTAAGTTTTTTGCAGAGTGAAAACGCAGAACCGCCGATTTCCGTAAGGTTTTTGGGGAAGGTCACCGACTGTAAATTGTCACAGCGCCAAAACGCTTCCATTCCAATTTTCGTTACGCCGTCCGGAATCTGGTAGTCCGTCAGGTCGTCGCGCATGAATTTAAGTAGCGTTTTTCCATCTTTCGTAAACAGAACGCCATCAACATATTTATAATTCGGATTTTCTGTGGAAACCTGAATTTTCATTTGTCGTTCATAACCCGTAAAGGCACCGTCACCGATTATCGTAACGCTAGCGGGAATCGTCACGGATAACTGGTCAGAAGCCGAAAATGCGTAGTCACCAATCTCTTCCACGCCCTCAAAAAATACGATTTCCGTTAATTGATCACACTCGCTGAACGCACACTCACCAATTTTTTTTACACTCGCTGGAACGGTCACGGAAACCAGTCTTTTACAGCCGTAAAACGCATATTCTCCGATTTCCGTAACACCGTCCGGAACCCTATATTTCGTTGGTTCGCCGCCAAAACGTATCAGTTTTTTTCTATTTTTTGAGAACAAAACGCCGTCCACGCTCTTAAAAACCTCATTTTCCTCCGCAACTTGGATTTCCGCCAACGAAACGCATTTCGCCCAAATCGGCATTTTAATTTCTGTCAGGCTCGCTGGAATCGTCACCGACCTGAGCGCGGTACATGCCTGAAACGCTTCTTTTCCGATTTTCGTTACGCCTTCAGGAATCGTCAGGGAGGCGAGACGGGAACAATAATAAAACGTCTCCTCTCCGATTTCCATCACGCCGTCCGGAATCCGATATTTCTCCGGTCCAAAAATCGGAAAATAAACCAATTTTTTCCCATCTTTCGAGAAAACCACGCCGTCGACGCTCTTAAAAAACGGGTTCTCCTCCGCCATCTGAATTTCCGTTAGTCGCTCACAATTATAAAATTCATATCCGCCAATTTCCGTGATACTCGCAGGAAGTCGCACCGAGGTTAATGCCTGACACATATAAAACGCCTCTGTCTCAATTTCCGTAACCGGTAAATTTTCGATAAATTCCGGGATATTTACCGTTTTTACCGTTTCGTCGCACTCCGTGATAACCACGTGATCACCGACGATTTCATATTTTAGTTTATTTTTCATGATAAAATCATTCTGTAATTGTTTATAAATTATTTATCAATCATTCCATAATCGTTTATTCATCTATAATTATGAACTGAATTCCATTTTTCACTGCGTACCACTCTGCGCAGGTTCCTTTTTTGCCGAAAATGGTGACGTTATGGAAATAATCATCCCAAAACAGAAAATCCCCGAACTCCGTGACGGTTTCTGGAATCGTTACGGACGCTAAATTCCGACACGCCAGGAAATTATTTCCCGCAATTTCGGTCATGGTTTCCGGAATCACAACCGACTTCAGATTCACACAGCCGATGAACGTGCAGTTCCACATTTCCGTCACGCCGTCCGGAATCCGATACTCCTCCGCTGATTTTCCACCGGGATACGCAAGCAACTTTTTTCCATCTTTCGTGAAGAGAACGCCATTTACGCTCTTAAAAAACGGGTTTTCCTCCGCCACCTGAATTTCCCCCAGTCGCTGACAGAGCGAAAACGCGTTCTCTCCGATTTCCGTGACGCTCGCTGGGATTTTCAGGCTGGTTAAGCCGTCACAACACGAAAAAGCGGAATCTCCGATTTTTGTCACGCTTTCTGGAATCGTCACGGAGGTTAAATGCCCACACCCGAAAAATGCGGAACCCCCGATTTCTGTCACGGTCACAGGAATTCGATATTCTTCCCTCATGCCTGTCTCTCGCGCAGGATAATGGAGTAACTTTCTCTTCCCTTTCGTGAAAAGAACGCCATTCTCACTTTCATACGTTTCATTTTCCGGCACGACGCGGACTTCCGCCTGCTGTGAATTGTGAAACGCATTCTCTGTAATTTCCGTTACACTTGCGGGCACGTAAACTGACGCTAAATGAGCGCATTCACTGAACGCAACGTAACCGATTTCCGTTACTCCTTCCGGAATCGTCACAGACGTTAAACTTTCGCACCCCAAAAACGCTCCGTCGCCGATTTTTACCGCGCTTTTGGGCAGGGTTACGGAGGCTAAATTCGCGCACGACTGAAAAAGAAAAGGAGTGATTTCCGTCACGCAGTCCGGAACTGTAATCGACCGCAATCGTACACATAAATAAAATGCACACGAACCAATTTTCGTCACACTTTCAGGAATCGAGAGCGTTTTTAACCTACAACAGCCGTAAAAGGCTCTTTCTCCGATTTCCGTTACGCCGTCCGGTATCTGATATTCCTCAGATTCCGCGAACGGAAAAACAAGTAACTTTTTCCCATCTTTCGTAAACAGAACGCCGTCCGTGTCCCGAAAATACGTATTTTCCTCCGCGACCCGGATTTCCGCCAATTTTTTACAGTTCATGAATGCCGAACTACTGATTTCCGTTACGCCCGCTGGAATCCGTATCGACGCCAGTTTTTTACAGAGCGCGAACGCTTTTTTGCCGATTTTTGTTACGCTTTCAGGAATCGTGACCGCTCGTAACTCCGTACACCGAAAAAACGCATTTTCTCCAATTTCTGTCACTCCTTCCGGAATTGTCACGGACGTTAAACGTGGACAGTCCATAAACGCCCATTTCCCCAGCTCGGTCACCTCTTCCGAAATCGTCACAGACGTTAATTTTTCACAGTCGCAAAACGCGTTCTTGCCGATTTTCGTCACGCCAGCCGGAATCCGATACGTTTCAGGACCCGCGCAGGGATACGTTACCAGCGTTTTTCCGTCTTTCGTAAATAAAACGCCGTCCACGCTCCGAAAATTCTCATTCTCTTCCGCGACGCGAATTTCCGTTAATCTCCTGCAATTCTGGAACGCTGAACCGCTAATTTCCGCTACGCCAGCCGGAATCCACACTGAAATTAACTGCGAACAGCCGTAAAATGCCCAGTTTCCGATTTTCGTTACATGTTCTGGGATTTTAACGTCCCTTAAACTGCGACATTCATAAAACGCCGCGTCTCCGATTTCCGTTGCGATTTCCGGAATCTTTCCCACCGCCAAATTTCGACAGCCGTAAAACGCGCTATCCCCGATTTTCGTCACGCTCGCGGGCATCTCCACGGAAATTAACCTATCATCCTGATAAAACGCCTCCTCCCCGATTTCCGTGACCGGCAGATTCTCGATAAAATTCGGAATACTTACTCTCCTCGCGCAACCGATATATTTCGTAATAACAACGTGGTCTCCGTCTATTTCGTATTCTAACTCTTTTTTCATGACAAAAATCTTTCTGATGATTATCTATAAACGTTATACGATTCAATCTCCCGCAGATCTCGCAGAAGATTTTAGGTATAGGAAATGAAAACCACGAAGATTCAATCTCCCACAGATTCTACAGGTCTACACAGATTTTAAATATTTCTGCGTAATTTCCATTTATGCCAGCTCTATTTCTTCTTATTTTAAATATCTCCATAAATTAAGCCAATTCCTAACTATTTTCCGTTTCCATTTCCTACTTTTCTGTGAAAATCTGTGGAATCTGTGGGAGATTTAATGAGTTTATTTATCGTTTTCCTTTCCCTATTTTTTTTATTTTTAAGTTAAAACGGTTATTATTCCTCTATCACCACGAACGGCAGGTCAAACTCCGTTGCGAATTGTTCCGCGCAGGTGTTTTTCTTGCCGATGATGGTGAATTTCAGGTGCTCAGGAAATGAATTGTTTCCGATTTCGGTCACGGTGGCGGGAATCGTGATGGAGGTCAGGTTCTCGCACTCCGAAAACGTTTCATTCATAATATACGTCACGCTTTTCGGAATCGTCACGGACTTCAGATTTTTATAGCCTGCGAAAGCGTCCTCGTTGATTTCCGTTACGCCGTCTGGAATCCGATATTCCTCCTCCAATTTTCCGCTGGGGTATGTAATGAGCGTTTCTGCATTTTTCGAGAAGAGGATGCCGTCCACACTCTTAAAAAACGAGTTTTCGTTCGCGACCAGAATTTCCGTCAGTCGGTCACAGAAAGAAAACGCGCCCGTTTCAATTTCCGTCACGCTCGCGGGAATCCGCACGGAAAGGAGACTGTCACAGCCACAAAACGCGTACATGCCGATTTTCGTAACGCCTTCCGAAAACGCTACGGACATTAATTTGCCACTGTTAAAAAATGCGTGCTTTCCGATTTCCGTTACGCTTTCCGGAATCGTCACGGAGGCGAGGCGTGAATGATTACAGAACGCACACGCGCCGATTTCCGTCACGCCGTCCGGTATCCGATATTCCTCGGGTCCTGCGACAGGACAGTAAATCAGCTTTTTTCCGTCTTTCGTGAAGAGAACGCCGTCCACGCTCTTAAAATTCTCGTTCTCCTCCGCCACCTGAATTTCCGCTAGTCGATAACAGTACGAAAACTCCCCATCTTCAATTTCAGCCACGCTCGCAGGAATCCGTACGGAAATGAGACTTTCACAGCCACAAAACGCGGAATCTCCGATTTTCGTGACGCCGTCCGGTATCGTCACGGTAGTTAAAGCATTACAGTCAAAAAACGCATGTGCTCCGATTTCTGTCGCGGTTTCAGGAATTATCATCGACAATAAACGGATACACCCTGAAAAAACGGAATCTTCGATTTTCGTGATTCCTTCCGGAAGTGCTACAGAGGTTAAATTTTCACACCACAAAAATGCCCGTTCTCCGATTTTCGTGACGCTAGCAGGAATTACGACCGACTTTAGCACGGAACAGCAGGAAAATGCGGAATTTCCAATTTCTGTCACGCCGTCCGGTATCAGATATTCCTCGGCTGGCTTTCCGCCGGGGTACGCAATCAGCATTTTTCCGTCTTTCGAGAATAAAACGCCGTCCACGCTCTTATAATTTTCGGTCCCATCCGTGCCGCGAATTTCCGTCAGTTGTTCACAGCCCACGAAAATATTTTCCTCAATTTTCGTCACACTCGCGGGAATCGTTACGGAACGTAAACGTACACAATTAGAAAAAGTATGTTCTCCGATTTTCGTTACGCCTTCCGAAATTATCAAGGACGCTAAATTCACACATCCTGAAAAAACGGAATTTTTGATTTCCGCTACGCTTTCAGGGATTGTCACAGATGTTAATTTTTCGCAGTACGAAAACGCCCATTCTCCGATTTCCGTTACGCTCACGGGAATCGTCGCGGATACTAAATTTTCACAGTATGAAAACGCTTTTTCTCCAATTTCCGTTACGGTTTCTGGAATCGTCACGGACGTTAAATTTTTACACCCTGAAAAGGCATTTTTCTTGATTTTCGTCACGCCATACGGAATTTCGTACGCTCTGATTTTTGCGCCGGGATAATTTATGAGCGTTTTTCCGTCTTTCGTGAAGAGAACGCCGTCCACGCTCTTAAAATTCTCGTTCTCCTCCGCCACCTGAATTTCCGCCAGTCGGCGACAGCCTGAAAACACGCCATTTCCGATTTTTGTCACACTCGCAGGGATTCTCACTGACGTTAATTGAAAACAGTCGAAAAACGCTTTCTCTCCGATTTCTGCTACAATTTCCGGAATCGTCACGGACACTAAATTTCTGCACGAGTCGAATGCGCACGCGCCGATTTTCGTGATGCTGTCAGGAATCGTTACACAGAGCGTTAAATCACACTTATAAAACGCAAAATCCCCAATTTCCGTAACCGGCAGATTCTCGATAAATTCTGGGATATTTACCGTTTTTCCACAATCATTATAACTCGAAATAACCACGTGGTCGCCGACGATTTTATAATTTAGTTCTTTTTTCATGACAAAATCCTCTTAAACCCTACAACGATGAAAATTTACTCAACTTCTTCTTTTACCATATCGGATTCTTCGATTTTTTCCGCTTCTTCCTGTTTTTTTATCTCGTAACTTTCGAGGAGGAGCTGGAACGTTTCACGGAGTTCGTCGCGCTCCGGGTCGGCAAGTTCCGAGTAGTGCGTGTTCAGGAAACGGTCGAAAACTTCCGTCTCACTTAATTGCCGTAAATCCTCGTGTTGCGACGCTTCCGAAGTGGTTCGGGAACGGTGAGAAAGGGCGTTTTCAAATTTCAGAAGTGTCACATTTTCGTGTTGATTGAAGAGTTTCTCGATTTTGTCACGTAAATCCAAGTCATACGTCTCGCCAGTATAAATCGCCTTTACCCAGACGTTTTCTCTAGCGTCCGCGAGTTCCTGAACCACTTGTTTCAGCTCGGAAAAATCACCCTGAATCTCTTTCATCTCCTGAAAACGCGGAATGGAAAGCGACTGAATCCGAAATTTTTGCGTTACCGTTTTCGTGTCAGCTACAGTTGCATTTTCCGTTACCGTTTTAGTTTTTGTGTTCAGAAAATCCACTGAAATCGGTTTATTCTCTCCATTTATTTCTGATTCATTAAGCGTTTCCAAAATCAGAACCTGTTTTGGACGGGAAAGTTCCGTAAAACTCAACGGAATCGGGGAACCGGAGTACTGTACGTCGGCACGTCCATCAACTTTCTGTGGTAAATGAAGATGTCCGAGCGCTACGTAATCCAGTTCTTCCGGGAATTCTGAGGCGGGGAAACACTCCAAGCGTCCGACGATGGGGCGCGTTTTGTCGTCGCTGGCAGTCTGTCCGTGCGCGGCGAAAAGGTGACCAGTCGCGATAATCGGAATTTTTTCGGTTTCTGGACGTCCTTCTTCTGTCAGAATTTCCTCGCGGACGGCGAGTGCGGCGTCCGTCAGAGCGCGGTAAAACCGAGAGTGGGCACGGAGAATTTCTGCGGAGCGATTTTCTTCGTCGCGCATCTCCAGCCACGGTCCGAGATGACGCTCACGGAGGTACGGAGCGGCGGCGACCAGACTGCGCGTTTTTCCGTCCGTGTCGCGTAGGGGAATAATCATGTCCCGTAAGTTCTCGGTCGGAACGGCGATAACGTACATGCCGAGAAGCTCCATAAGGGGCCCCGTGGCGGTCAGAAAGGCGGGTGAATCGTGGTTTCCGGCAATGATAATAATGTTTCGGCACCGCGATTTTCCGGCTTTTACGTCTAAAAACAGATTTCTGAGGAACTCGGTATACCGTCGGTGTGCGGAGTTCGACGGGTCAGGAATGTCGAAAATGTCACCTGCCACGAGGAGTGCGTCTACTTTTTCTGTCGAAATCGTGGTACGGAGCCAATCGAAAAAAAGCTCATGCTCACGCGCTCTGGGCATCTGTTCCAGTTTCGCGTCTAAATGCCAGTCGGATGTGTGTAGGATTTTCATGGATTTTACGTAAAATGAAGGATTTACGGATATTTTATAGTATTATTCTTCGATTATCGCGAAAGGACGTGAAACCCACGTAATTTGCGGTAAATTAAACTGATAATAACTCTCATGTGGAGTGACGCAGAGCCAGATTTCGAGCAGGTTTTCACCCTCCTGAAGGTCGGCGAAACCCCACCGTCCGCGAGCCTGATTCGTGCCAATCGGTTTCCCATTCACGAAAATAAGCGCGGAGGAGGACCAGCCGGAAAGCCGAATCTGGGCGGGTTCCCGTGCTGTGAGCGTCGTGCGGGCGTAAAGAACCGAGTTTTTAGGAAATTTTTCCTCAAATTTTGAACCCAATTTAGGTTTCGGGTTCAGAAGCAATGTTTTTCCCTGAATCTGCGAGTTTTCACACGGCGCGACGGTCGATTTTATGGTTTCCGTCAGCGTGTTTAACAGTTTTTCGTACGGGACGTAGCCGATTCCCACAGGGTGAGTGGTCGGGGACGGATTCTCCATCGGCGCGGAGATTTCCCAGCGCGTCGGCGTGATTGCGCCCCACGGATTTTTGGCGGTGAAGCGGAACCGGAACGCCCAACCGTCCCCGGAAATTTCGGCACAAATCGGGATTTCCAGAAGTCGTGTACGTCCAGCGGGTTTCGTGATTTTCATATTTTGCGCCGCGTCGTTGCCTGGTCCGAAATGGAGTTCAGGAAAGTCAAAACTCCAGCCGTCTGCGGGAAAATCGGCAGGGTCTACCCACATTTTCAGCGTGGCGGGAACCTGTGAGTTTTGCGCCTGAATGTAAAGTGGCGCGGTCCCCGACGCTCCATTTTCGAGAATTTCCTCCGCAGTTTTCCAGTTCGGAAACTTGATTTCCAGACCGGTCAGGAGGGTGATGTCCTCGACGGTCAGTGTTTTCCGATTCGGTAAGGAGGCGATATACGGAGTTTCCGCGTTTACAG
Organism: Planctomycetia bacterium; assembly: GCA_030527705.1. Classification (GTDB taxonomy): domain Bacteria; phylum Planctomycetota; class Planctomycetia; order Pirellulales; family Thermoguttaceae; genus RGIG3701. Next base: position 19,407 of record JAUNAI010000038.1, read on the forward strand.
TCTCTCCAGTGTTTTCCGGTTTTTCCGCGTATTTTTCCATCAGCGACTGGAACCATTTCACGTAATTTTCCGTGATTTTTTCGGGATTATCCTCTTTCCGAGTTATAAATGATTGCCGAAAATCCTCTTCAGAAAACCCCATATTCATTATATTAGAAAGTCTTACTACGGAATGTGGGGAAATTACGGAATTTAGCGCAACCTGAAACGGTTTCTTTACGTGTTGGAAATAATTTGTACCTAACCAGATTCCCGTGGCAGCTTCTTCCATGACGATTCCCCGGTCGGAGTTTTCGATGCAGTTTCCTTCCAGAATCGCGTCGGTGACGGGTCCTTTTACGTTAATAAAGGCGTTCGTGACGAGGTGATTTCCGCGGACGACACAGCCACGGAGAAGTGGGTAGCGGTAATTTTTAATGCCGTCACCGTAAGAAAGGAGTCCGAGTTGCGCGTCGGTGGCGGGCGATTCGTTTCGCGGACCGCGGTAGGAGTTTCCGTTTAGAATTTCGTTGTTCAGAAACTGGTTATACCAGCACGGTTCACCGGTCATCGAGTCGCCGTTAAATCCGCCGGTGCGAGCCGTCTGATTTTCGAGGATGAGGGACTCGAGGAGCGAACCGTAAAACTGAAGGGCGCAGGTCGAGTCGTAAGACTGGTTACGATAATAAATGAAATGGCGACGGAAAGAGGAAATCGCGATAACCGACTCGGAATCGGGGAGAATGTCCCACGGTCGGTCGAGTTTCACAGTCATGGTCTCTTTTTCGTCGGTGACGATTTCACGGATACGGCGGAACTGTCCGACGCCTTTTCCGCTCGCGATTTGGACGATTCCGTTACGCTGAAGCTCATTTTCGGGACGGTACCACGTCGAAATTCCGCGTTCCAGAACGCTCCTGCCGGTGAGCGTCGCGCCACGCTCATTCTTGATTTCCGGAAGGAGCGTAAAAGAGGTCGGCATGATGTTTTTCACACGGTCAAAATAGCCGTGAAAGTGTCCGTCACCGGTGATTGTCTCGCGATTATTGCCGTCAAAATTGTTTTCGTGGATGTTTTTCGCCCAGAAAATGTTCTCAGAACCTCCCGGACTACCGTAAAAAGAGGTACAGTGCGTGCCTGCGAGGTGATTGTTGCAGAATCGGAGTTGCTGACCGCTGAAACCGTTCCAGCCGACGATATTTCCGCGAGAAAACCGATTAAATTGGACGGTGCTCCAGTAACATTTCAGCTCGAAAACGCCTCCCGCCGCGCAGTGAATGTCGTTATCCGTGACGGTTATGTTTTCCCCCTTCAGCCGTAACGCGCGGACGTAGTGAATCGGCTCAAGTCGCCGTACCAGCTCGTCGCTCGTACTGTTAATGAACTCGGAATAAAGCATTCTGAGAATCACGTTCTCGATAAGTACGTTTTTCTGTGGGATTTT
>JAUNAI010000039.1:0-6354 GCA_030527705.1 Planctomycetia bacterium
AATTGTTTCCCCCTCAGACTCCCCCTTCAAAAAACTCTTAATCGCGACTACGTCGCTTGTTTTTTTATTTATTTTTTATTCTTGTGTTCATTTTTTCTTTTAATCCCAGAACAGCTGGCTCGCGTCAAAAACCGGTCCTTCCGTGCATGTCCGGCAATAATCCCACCCGTCCGGCGCAGAATCATCTTTACACTTCGTCACGCACGTGAAACAGATACCCATTCCGCACGCCATCGGTGTTTCGAGCGACACCCAACATTTCAGCCCTGCCGCCTCCGCCTGACGCGCAACCGCACGGAGCATTGGATGTGGTCCACAAGCGTAAACCATCGCATTTTCCGGCGTGTACGCGCCCGACTCAAGTTGCGTTTTCTGTAAGTCTGTGACGAAACCGTGATGTCCATAACTTCCATCATCCGTCGAGTTTAGAATCTCCAGCCGCCCCGGAAACAGTTCCGCCAACTGCTCGAAATCCTCCAGACACGCTAAGTGAGCCTTACTCCGACCACCCCAAATCAAAGTAACTTTCACCGTCTCCGACCGATTCAGAAACGCCAGTGCCGTCAAGAACATCGGCGTCTGTCCAATTCCGCCCGCCACCAGTAACGGCCGCGTCGGGTAACGGTTCGGTTCCATTTCCAACGGAAAACCATTTCCCAACGGTCCCCAAATTTCGATATTCTGCCCAGGCTGCAAGTGCGAGAGCTGTTCCGTTCCGAGGCCCACAACCGCATAAACCACATCTACAGATTTCACGTCCGCATCTCTATCCGCCCGAAAAATCGCCAACGGTCGTCCCAGTAACGGCGCGCGAAATCCCGGAATGCGTAACATACAGAACTGTCCCGGCTTCACCGATTCCGCAATTTCTGCCGACGCACACCGAATCCGCCACAGTTTCTCACCCGCTAATTCATTTTTTAATATTTTAACATTCTGATGATAAATTGTATTCATTTTACGTTTCTATTCCTTTTATCCCCGATGTACCATAAAATTCCACTTTACCGCTATTTCACGTTGCAGAAACGACCACCGGAAGGACCATCCTTTCCTTAATGTTAAAATGGAATCCGCTCCAATTTCTGCGAATTCTATAACTCGATGGGTTCTCCAGAAGATTTCCAATGAAATGGAATTCCTTCTTGACACATTCAACTTATAGTTTCCGCCGAATTCCCGTCACACATATATCATCCGCATGCGGAACCGTGCCGACAAATTTCTGAATCTCGTTAATGAGCGCCATCCCCTGCTCCTCAACCGTAGGATAATAATGTCGCCAACACTCCAAAATTCGCTCCATTCCGAAGAGCGTACCCGCCGCATTCACTCCGTCCGTGGCACCATCTGTGAAGAAAAATAGCGTCTCACCCGGTTCAAGATGCACCGAGACCGCATCATACGACGAATCCGGCAACACCCCAATCGGGAACCCACGCCCAACTTCCAGAACCGACACAGAACCGTCCGGGTGACAGAGAATCGGCGGCACATGCCCCGCATTCACCAACACAATATCGTGCGTTTTCGGGTTCAGAATCCCCGTAATCACCGTCACGAATCGATCTCCCCACCGGTCATCACAGAACGTATTATTCAACGCGAACATCGCATCCGTCACTTCCGGGTGCATCGCTAGTAAATACCGAGCCTCCGCCGACATTTTGGCCATTAACAACGACGCAGAAATCCCTTTTCCTGACACGTCACCAAGCACAACCGCCAAGTGACCATTCTGGAGCGGTACATAATCGAAATAGTCTCCGCCAAGTTGCCGAGCCGGAGAATAATAGTCGAAAAATTCATATCCATCCACAATCGGCTTCATCGCCGGCAAGAGTCCCTGCTGAACCTTATGTGCAACGTTCAACTCACGCTTTAACGCAGCCTCCGCCAAAACACGCTCCATCAACTGCGCATTTCGGACCGCGACCGTCGCCTGATTCGCTACACTTGCCAGAATTTCCAGGTCAGACGACGTAAATTGTCGCATCGTCGTAGCTGCGTCAATCTGCAAAACGCCAATCGCATCACCATTTATTCCGATTAACGGAGCACACATCATCGAGCGAATCGGAGAATGAGAAATACTCTGCGCCATGTCAAAACGCGCGTCAGTCGCCGCATCAGCTGACAGAATCGCCTGCCCCGTCGTAATCACATTCTGTAAAATCGTACGGCTTAAACGGACTTCCTCATTATTTGGATTCCGCTGTTTCAACGCTTTCGGCACCAGTCGGTCCGTGTTCGGTTCCCGAAGCACGATAATTCCTCGGTCTGCCTGCGGGAAAATGTCGAAAAGACTTTCCAAAATCCGCGCCAAAACCTCTTCCAGCTTTACTGCCTCTCCAAGATGCCGACCGATTTCAACGAGCGCACGTAACTTAACTTCCGCGCTCACCGCCGTCTGACCGAGCGGATTTTTCTGTTTCAGCATGTCGAACGTTGCCATATATGACGAATTATCACTCGGCCCAACATCCGCAATCTGCGCCTGAAAATCCTCCACACCACTCTGCTCATGCTCATGACCATCCGCATAATAATACATGACGACACTACATACCTGAATTCTGTCCCGGTGATTCAACCGAACAGGTTCCGTAACAGGCCGATTATTTAACAGCGTTCCGTTTCGACTTTTTAAATCCTCAATAAAATAATCCGTTCCCCGACGAAAAATTCGGACGTGTTTTCGACTAATCGCAGCCACTTCCAGCTGAATCTCGCAGTCATGACCGCGTCCCAGCGTATAGGAATCTCCCTGCAATGTAAACGTTTTTCCCGGTGAAAGTCCCTTGATTAACCGTAATAGTGCCATACAGTCCCCTGTTTTGGTAAATTCGAAATCACATCCGAAAAGAAAAAATTGCCATATTTATCTACTATAGACTTTTATCGTAAAAATGTCAAGAAGCCACCCCGCAAAATTTCTAAAATTTTCCATTTTTTTTATCGATAACACACGTAAAATCGTTTATAACTGATATACACCCTAAAAATTCTTCATATACCTCTCATTTTTAAAAGAAAAAAACGCCCTATCATAAAACAGGGCGTTTTTTATACTTACTTCACATTTCAGAAACGACTTCTAAAATCATTTCTAAAACAGTCTTTTAATCAGATCTCGAAACCAATTCCTTTCACGGTCCAGTTTTCATCTTCCACCGCGAAAATAGAATCCAGCACATCATACTCAGCCTTAATTTCAGCTGTGTCGTTACCACCGTTAATCGCGTACAGGTTCACTTTACGGAATCCGGAAATCTGGTTAAAGAATCCTTCACTACCCATGGAAACTGTACCATTTTCAACCGTAACCACATCATCACTGGTGGAATCATACATGACAAGCGTATCATTACCCGTCTCACTATTAACAGCAATCTTCGCAAAACCGGAAGCCGTAATGGTCGCGCTGGAATTACTCATCGTGACGTATTTCGGACTGAGAATCACTTTATCATTCTCGGCCGAGTCATTCAGCGTCAGCGTGTCATTTCCACCGTTAATCTGATACACCTTCAGATTCTGAATTTCGTCAGCGTTCCATGTCGCGCCCGCCACGTTCGCTACCAGAGAACCAGGCGTAAGCGTAAAGGTATCATCACTGGCCGAATCCGAAGCGATAAGCGTGTCATTACCACCGTTACCCTGAATCGAAACGCTGTTGGCACCCGCAACTGTGAGAGTCGTGCCCGCCACAGTTCCAACGAAGTGAGTATCGGAGAGAGTGAATGTGTCGTTATTCTTCGAACCAATCACTTCCACACCCATGTTTCCACCATTGGCACCGATAACTGCGACACTCGCACAACCGCGAATTTCCACATTATCGTTCACCTTCGCCACGCCCTCGATAAAGGAAACCTGATCGTTCACAGCCGAATCATAAATCGTAACTGTGTCGTTTCCACCCTTACCATCCACCGTCAGCGAAGTAACGCCGTTCGCCGTGAAACTATAACTCGCACTGGAGAAACTCACCGTCGCACCGTTCATCGTAACCGTTTCGTCCGCTTCAGAGCCAGTAATCATGAGGTTCTTCACGTTTCCAAGCGTCACACTCGCACTTGCGTCGGCAAAACCGTTCAGCGTGACAGCACCAACCGTCAACGAATCCGCATTCGCCGCCACATTTCCACTCATGTTCAGACCAGAAATCGTCTGCGTGAAGTTACCGCCCGCGATAACGAGTGCACTATCATTCACCTGAATCTGCGTGCCTTCCGTCGAAACGACATTCGCCGTTCCGCCAGCGTTAGCCATCACATTCGTGAAGTAAGAAGCATGAACGTTCTGCATTCCGACGTAATCGACCACATTTCCCTGAACCGTGAAGGCGCCCGTGTTACCGAAGACCACCTGATCACCGTCCGCACCGGAAAGATAAACTTCCTCGAAGTTCCGAACGTCCACTGCGACCTTTCCACCGGAGAGTGTCACACTGTTACCATTAACGGCGAATTCTTCTTCATCGTCTGTGCCAGAAATCTTAGCAATTGCAGCACCCGACGCCGTAGCGATGATGTTCGTGCAACCTTCAACACGGTAGGAAGCAACTTTCGTCGCCAGAGCAACCGAGTTACCGTTTACTTCCAGCATTTCACCCGACTTAGCCGTGAAGTCGACCGCGACATTCTCACCGTTGAAGAGGAAGGAACTCGCGCCCTTAATCAACAAGGTATAAGCACCACAAGTGATATTCACAATTCCATCAGCAACCGAAACCGCCTCACCACCGAGACCATTCACAACGACCGCGCAATCATAAGTTGCGATGTTGGAAGCATCCAGCTCATAACGATTTCCAGAGCCGGTCAGTGTGATTTCCACATTATTCAGCGTCACGGTCGGTTTTCCAGCGGAAGCCTGGAACACGAACTTATTATTCGAGTTGGCAGCCGTCTGAATCGTCGTCAGGTCTTCTTTCACCGTCACGGAACCACCACCATTAGCGAGTGTCGAGTTATAACCCACCGAATGTTTATTCTGTCCCGTTCCCACGATACCACCGATGGAACTACCATCTTCAAGCGGCACATAGTCATCCAAGACCGCATTATAGTATACCTTATGGAAAATATCCGTATCGGTACCCATAGAAACTTCACCCGTGGCTGCATCGGCCGGCCCCATCCAGACAGCACCAATGTCACCGAACGCCGTCATCGCAAGATCGGAAGCCGATTCATCCTTCGCAAGGTAGGAGTTCACCAAAATCTCTTTACGCGTCTCGGTCACGCTGTTGCGCGTTTCGACACTGTCGTAAATATTCATGTAAACACCCCACGATTTCTCAGTCGTGTTTTCCTGACCATACGAGCTCCAGCTCACCGCAAAACGTGTACCATTTTCGGCTTTTCGTGTAATCGCCACGGACGGCTCATTCTGATTGAATGTCGTAATCGAGTTGGCAATCGTTTCAGAACCGTACGCATTCATATTGCTGTCGAAGCAACGGAACGCAACGTCATAACTACTACCAGTCTGCGTCGCCCAAGCAACCACGAACTGACCCGCATCATTCACCGCAATAACCGGCGTCTTCTGGTCATTTCTCGTTGTGGTATTCACCTGGATGTTACCCGAAACCGCCTGATTATTCGCGTCGAATTTCCGCGCGTAAATATCCAGACCGGTATTCGCGTCACTGGACGACTGCCAAACAACATACACATTATAATCATCATCCATTCCGACGGTTGCGGAATCCTGATCGTACTTATCATTCGCATTCACAACAAACGCCGACCCAATTTTCTCACCGGAAATCGAGAAACGCTGTGCGAAAATGCCATACGTATCAGTAATTCCCTCTGCACTGTACGTCGACGAGACTCGTGAATCCACGTTCGTCCACGTAATAATAAACTGCGAGCAGTCTGGCGAAATCGCAACCATCGAGTTACGCTGTTTACCAGGCGTCGTACTCAACGACGTCACTTCAGGCGTCGTTTCTTCTTCTGTTCCCGCTTCCGTTCCATCAGCATACGGCGTCTTGTCCGCATTAATCTGCGGTTTAAATCCGTCCTCAACTAAGAAGGAAGGTGTAATCGCCGTACCAGAAGCGTCGTAAACCCGAGCATAAACATCATAATACGCACGTTCGTTGTTGTCGACCATTCCGTCTTTGTTCAGGTCACGACCATTCACGGTCCACGTCACCACGAAGTTTCCGTACATATCCATCGCGACATCCGGCACCGTCTGGAAACCGTCCATGAAGTCAGAAACATAAAATTCCGACCCAATTTTCTCACCATAACGGCTGAAACGCTGTCCCATAATGACGCTCTTCGTCACAACTTCCACCGTTTCTTCCGTACCAGTGCCCGTTCCAGTGCC
>JAUNAI010000039.1:6364-20810 GCA_030527705.1 Planctomycetia bacterium
TGTACCGTCCGTGTTCGTATCATCACTCGGAACCGTAATCGTTTCCGTGATTTCCGATACCCAGACAGTCACGTAATCGCCATTATCATTCATCGCGATCGCCGGGTCTTTCTGACCACCTGCCGTCGTGGTGTTAGCCACGTTATTGACCTTCGTCGTATCTGCGTCACCCGGATTCGGAACCGGCTCAAATTCCGGCGCTAACGGTTCTTTCGTTCCATCTTCTTCCGGATTCGTCGTGATTTCGAATTCCAACTTGAAGCTACCGCCCGGCTCACCGTCCATATTACCATCGAGCTTATTCTCGAAGATATCCTGAACACGATCACTGACCGTCACCTCATACTTACCATCAGCCAGAGAAACTCCGTCCTTGAAAATTACGCGGAAAATGTTCTTCTGGATACGATTTCCATCGCTACCAATATAATCTTCATCCGTCTGCGCGAAACCAATGCATTCGATATGGTCAATCACGTCACTCGTAATCACGAGACCGTCGCGCTTAATCTGAATGTTGCTTATAATCAACATGCTGTTATTCGTCAACTCACCACGCTGACCCACAACTTGTTCATCGAACGTGATATCCAGATACTCACTAAGCGTTCCGCGAATCAAATCACCGTCCTTAATGAGCAGATTATCCTGCGTTTTCGTCTCGGTAATGTTCTTGCCATCCTGATCAACACCGACAATTTCCTCAAACGTGATTTTTCCACCATTTACACCGACAATCACCGGACCTGCATCGTCCTGAGCTTTATAGTACGTACGACTGTAAATACCAGAACTCGGATTCGCAACACTCTGACCGTTCGCATCAACACTCTGCCACGAGAAAATCATGTCACCAGTTGCTGTCATCGCCACATTCGGCACACGCTGATCATATTTCACGTGCGTATTAATGCGATACTCATTACCGATTTCACCATCATTTCCATAAATGGAACTACTACCAACAAGTGAGTTTTTCACATAACGCTGAGCGTAAATACCGTAGTTGTTCGGCGAGCCAGAGAAACCACCATCGTTGTATTCTTGGTAACTTTCCCAGACAATCACGAAATCACCGTCCGCGTCCATCGCGACTTTCGAAATCTGCTGCTTGTCGCCCGTCGTGGTATTCACGAGGAAGGAATCATTAACTGCCGTTCCATCAGCCGCGTAACGTTTCGCATAAATGTCGCGCGTCTGGGAAGTATCATCCGACGCACTGGTCCATGTGATAACAAAATCGCCGTCCGCATCAAGAGCCACATCCGACCATAACTGCGTACCCGTAATATCATCATTTACGCGGAATTCCGCTCCCGTCGCGCCGATAATTGTTTCCTGGAATACGCCCGTGATATTATCAATCCAGTTCGCAAAATACGCAACCTGCGTATCCACACCAACTGTACCGTAAACACTCGTGTCAGACGTACCACCGTGGCAGATACCCGCAACCAGGTTATTCACGAAGCACGGCCCACCAGAGTCACCATGAGCAGCACACGTTTCCGCATCCCCCAGCCCCAAGTCACTCGGAATGTTGAATTCATTCTGCAACGCGTTTCCGAGATCCGTTCCGTCGTCAAAGTCGTAATACAACAGACCAACTTCGGAGTATTCCCACTTATTCTGTCCCGTGTGCATGAGGAAATCTTCAAATTCCGTCGCACCGGTAGAACCTTCACCATATGTACCGAAACCGTATCGGGTATAAACCGCCCCAACGTCTTTCGTCATGTCACGGTTAATGTTATAACCCGTCACCATACCTTTCAGACTGCTGGTCAGTTTAATAATCGCAAGGTCGCCAATGCCATACTGCGGATTATATCCCTCATAGATGAACAGTTCGTCCATCTGCGCTGTCAGTTTTTCACCTTCAGTCGTGTAGAAATAAATACCCGTATTGGCGGAGTTGGCAAGGAAATCGTCCCCCGTTACCACGTGCGCAGCGGTCAGAACGTACATGCAATTCCCGTCCGCAAGCAGAACACCCGTTCCACTATAGGTTCCCATCGCCGTGGAAACTGTGAGGTACGCTATACCGGAATTCGTAACCGGATTTTCGTCCACTCCGTCCACTCGCGTAATGTAATCCTTGAACTCGAACGTGTTCACATCAGGCAGAAGTCCCAACTCCGCACTGCTCTTAAACTGACGCGCGAAAATATCAGACTGATATTTCTCATCTCCACCTTCCGTCTGGTTAGTGAGTTTCGAGCCATAACTCGTCCACGAAATTACGAAATTACCTTCGTAATCCATGTCAATCGCGGCATGTTTCTGGTCATTTTCAGTCGTTTCATTCACCATGAACTCACCAAAACGGCCTTCCTGGTACGTCTGAACCTCCATCGAACCAACCTGATTCTTGAGCGTATAACCCATTTCCGGCAGGTCAATACCGCTTCCGTCAGTGACGTGCATCGCAATGTATATCTGCGTCATGGACTGTGCTGTCACAGTAAACTCGATATTCTTGATACCCAGCTTATCCAACGCTTCCTGAACCGCCTTCTTCGTCGCATACGCATTCACACCATACTCGATGAAGTCCGTTTTATACGAATTTCCCGCCGCATCGTGAATGTCCAGCTGGAAAGAGCCTTTAAAGTCACGCGTGAAGGAAAGAACCTGCACTTCGTCCACCGCGCCAAGTTCGCGACCATTCGCGTCATAACGCTGTGCGTAAATATCCCAGCCAGTCGAGGCATTATGCCCCTGCCACGTAATCACGAAATCGCCAGTCGCAGAAACCGCGACCTGACTGTAACGCTGGTCACCGTCCGTCGTGTTATTCACGAGGAAAGCATCACCTTTCGCGTTTCCGTTCAAGTCATACATCCGAGCCCAAATATTCCAGTCAGACTTACCATTTTCGCCATCATTCTGCGTCCACGTGACCACGAAATCACCGTCGCCACCCATATCAACGCTCGCGAACTGTGCCGTTTGGTTGTCAGTAACCTTCAGAACCAGCTGACCTTCTTCGTCCACGACACGCCCATCCATGTCGTCCCACTTCACGTAGTCGATTTTCGCGAAAATGCCTTCATAACCCTTTTCCGTCGAGGTCCAGACCGTCACACTGTCGCCTTCCGGATCCGTTGCGGTCGCAGTCGGACTCCAAATATCCGTCGCAGTCACGTCGATAATCTGCTGATTACCATCACGCTCCACGACATTTCCTTCAGAGTCGGTATCCACCACTCCATTCGGGTCGTCTGGACTGACAGGTAAGCCCGTTTCAGGATCAATCAGACCCGGCGTGATAACTTCGGTGTCCGTAGAACCTGCCACAATTTCGAAATCCGATTCCCAACCGTTACCATTTTTATTCGTACCATCGGAATTCAACGCGTTTCCATTCGCATCCTGAACTTTCGGCGAGAGCACCAATTCATAAGCCCCCGTTCCCCATTCGATATCCGGATTCAGCACCAAAACCGCTTCCCATTTATTCTCGGCGATTGCCGTCACTCCCATATTCTGGATATACGGGTCGGCACTAGCGTTCATACCAAAATAGATATCTATAATGGCATTTTCCACGATTTTTCCATCTTTCAGAATCTGCCAGTTCTCCGGATTGGTCACGCTGTGTTCCCTAAAGATATCCATTCTGGAAACTTCCGTTTCAGTCGTGATTTTCTTCCAATCCATCATATCTTCAGTAAACGTGACGATGAATGCTTTCTGGTCATTCGTCGCTTCCGCTCCCGGAGCCAGCTCAATCTGTCCATTCCCCTCCATTTTCTGACCGTCGGAGTAGTACATTTCCACCACTTCCGGACCGAACGTGTCATATTCTTCATTAAACACGCGATGGAATATACTCTGGGAAATCGTCATGCCACCGGCTGTCTGGTTATCCTGCGTCCACGCGAACGTAAAGTCACCGTCCGGCGTCATATCCATGGAACTCGCCCACTGTTTTACACCTTCATTACCCAAAGAACGAATAACAGACCTGATGGCACCATTACGATGATATTTACCTTCACCCTCGAACGTAGCACCCTGCGCATCGTAAATGATAATTCGGTTATAAGTCAATCCAGTATCTGCCGTCCAATCCGGCCAACGGTCCTGCTGCTGTTGCTGTTCACCACCCTGTCCGTCGCCACCGTTATTCTGCTGCTGTTCCGGTTTCGTCGAGTTCAGCGTCACGGAAATATCACGACCAGCGTATCCGTGGAACGTCAACTCCACCACCCAGTAATTTTCCGGCTCACCATTAACTACCCGGACCAGTTCTACCAGCTCTATCGAGTAATTATTTGGATTATACCCCAATTCCGTCAGTGACGCATTTAACGTATTCATGAAATCATGATAAACGTCCATGATATTCGTCACTTTTCCATCGGCGTCATTCTGGATATTCAGTACACCAATATTCTCTTTCGCAATCTCGGTTTCAACATTTCCACCGTCCTGCGCCTCGGAAACCTGAACACGGTAGTATTTCCCCGTCGCCTCATTCAGGTCAAACTGGAAACACGGCGTCGTGTAGTACGTTCCCTCCCCTGCTCCGAATGCGACCGTCGCATCATGCAGAATCCCAGAAAACTCAATCTCAAAACAGGTCTGCGTCGCTGAGAAAGTCTCATCCTGTGCATTCAGGTCGAAGGGCGTACCGTCCAAATAACGCATCAATTCAGGATCCGCGTCGGTAGTTGAAAGCGCACGCACTTCGACACTACCTTCATATCCATCCTCACGCGGCCAAGCGTCAACCAAGACCGCGACAATCGCGTTCTCAATCTGCGCCGTTGCAGCAGTATGATTCAGGCGATAAATACCGTCAACGTGACTATAACAACCACTCAAGTCAACTGGAACCTGAAAGTTCAATCCTTTCCAACCAACATTCAGATTAAACGTCTGCCAGACCATGTGGTCAATCGTAAAGTTATCCTGATTGACCGGCTTTTCGATAAGCTCGCCTTGTTCATCGCGCTCGTAAACGCCGTTTTCGTCACGAACAAAATGATCTGCATAATAAACATCACCGCCATACCCCAAAGCAGCATAACGTTGATTAATATTATCAAAATACATCGTACGGTCGAACGTCAGATAGTACTTCGCATCTTCTCCATCGCGCGTCGCATTCGCGATGTTATCACTCGACAGAATCGTCTCTTGCCCCGGATAAAGCGTCTGATTCGGATTCGAGTCGAACATCGAGAAGTTAACGCCCTCCCCTTCACCTTTCGTCAGGTCGAATACCGCATGCAGAATCGCCGACAGTCGGCTATACTGCTCCATCGTACAACCCGGATTAATTGGCTCACCATCTTCATCCAGCTCAAGCTCACCAGTTACTTCGTCACGCTGCCCATGTTTCGCCACCGCCAGAATTGTTTCAATCAAAGAATCGGAACTACCGTTCGTGAGATACAGTTCACCATTATGCATCCAATACAAGTAGTGACCATAAGTTGGATGACTTCCAATCGGTATAAACGCATCCATTAACGGATCAAAATAGGGCAACAAGTCCGCATTCACGTCATCGTTAATAAACTTCGACAGTTCATTAACAATACCCGTCGGAATAACGTTTTCCGTCTTGTCAATACCGTTACCATCATAGGAAACAACGAAATCACCGTCCCCGTCCAAACCAACACTCGGATTAACATGGTCGCCACTCCAGTACGTCGTAGAATTCGCATCGAATGACGCACTATTCACACGGTACGTATCACGCATGGTCGTGAGAGAACCACCCTTCAGTTCTGTACCAGTATAATTCCACTTAAACTGCGAAACATACGTGTCCTGCGTTTCCAAACCATACTGGTCTGTTCCCATCGCAACCCATGCAACCATGAATTGACCAACCTTATTAAACGCAATCGACGTTGAGTAATTCGCGTTGTTCGACAACCCATTACCAATCTGTGGTTCAGCCAATTTTTCGAACGTCGTCACATTATTCGCATCCGTAGAATAACCATACAACGCGACATGAATACCGTCTATTCCCCCCGTCGGTTCAAGCCAGTTCCATGAAACCGCAATCTGTTTTCCGTCCGGACTCATCGCCACCTGTGGCAATTGCGCAACGCCGGTATATTCCGTATCGACACGCAATTCATCGCCGATTTTATTACCTTTCGCGTCAAAACGCTGCATGTAAATACCGTTACGATAGGAGAGCGTCTGTGCAGTCTCCGCCCAAACAACCGTGAAGTTACCATCATTATCCATCGCAATGCACGGCGAGTGCTGCGGATCGGCTGTCGTGGTGTTTACAAGAATCGAATTACTTGTGGCTTTATAACCTCTTCCATCATCCAGAAGTTCATACGTTCCCGTATCCACATTATACGCTTTGTGCATCGACGCCGAGAAGGTACGTGCGTAAATATCCGTGAAACTGCCCTGCACCTTCGTCTGCAACGCTTCACTGGTCCATGTAAACACAAAATCGCCGTCCGCATCCAACGCAACACTCGCATCGGTCTGGTCCGTCGCACGTAAAATCTTCGATTTCTTGTTAAAAACCTCGTCTGAAGTCGGATTCACGCGGAATTCTTTACTATTCTGCTTCAACGTGTGAACTTCCGCATTTTTCGCATCTACCGCAAGAAGATCCCCCTTCAAGTACGGACGTGCATCGACAAAATCCACGTAGGAATCATCAAAATACGCCTCATTAACCGTATTTAACTCCGTCACAATCAGTTCCGGCATATCCTGCTTGCCCGACGAATTGACGTATGTCACATCGAAACCAATCAGCGTGTCGCCCAGTCCATAAACCGGCACAACGCTAATTTCATAATTCCACTTGCGCACTATTTCGGCATCATACAACGGACCATAATTCATCGAGTCTCCCTGAACCAGAGTACTCTGCAACTCCTTAAACGCAACTGTAATCAGCTCTGCAGTCGCAGCAACATCAATTTTATCGGTGTATCTACCAGTCCATTCATTCTGGCTATTATACTCCTTCTCGTACACCACATAAACATGCACCTGCTGCGGCTGACGTACCATCTCGACATGGCAACCTGCTTCAGCATCTTCATCTACGTTAATGATTTCACTAGGACGCCCCAAAGGATCAATCCACATATCCACTGTAACGGCTTGACAAGTAAAGAGAACATCCTGATAATCTTCGATATTCTGGACATCCATCTCGAATTCGATCGTGTATTCAAGCGCAGTGGTTGGCGTTACTTTAACCTTTCCCTCGCCAAACATTTTCTCAAGTTCGAGCTGAATGTTACGTGCGTTTTGAAGAGGATCTGTGTCAGTCAAAGTAAATACGACGTCCTCTTTCCCCTTATATGAAATCCGATAATCGCCAGCTACCGAGGTCACTTCATTATTAAAATTCGTGTCCTGTGGCGAAAATTTCAGCGTCTGAATATACGTATTCCCCGTCTGAAGTGTGAAATCATACAGCATGTCGCCGTCCGCGATGTCTTTCATATCGAATACCAGACGCTGAACTTCATCCGTAAAATAACGAGCATAAATGTTCGAATCCACCATAGGTGCTCCAGTATCTGGGTCGATATAGGCCCGAAGAATACCGGTATCTCTTACGGAGATTGTACCGTCTTCATTCTTAAATTCATAGGTTCCGTCAATAAAATGACGATCAGTATAGAAATGGTCCCCATCAGCATCCGTCCAACCGACCATACCTCTGCTGTCTTTATAGATATTATCACCACGCGTCCACGTCACAACGAAATCGCCGTCCGAGTCGACCGCTACACTATTTCCATTCGAATTAGTGCTCTGATCCGCACTGTATTCCGTATTGACAAGCACGTCGTACGACGTGTTCGGCGTGACCGACAGTAAAACACGTGCTTCCAGCGAGTCCAGCGCCAGTTTACGGTTCATCTTCTCAGAAACCGACTTTTTCGAGACCGATTTCTTCGTAGAACCCGGGAAAAGCACTCGTAACGATGACAGATTCATAAGTGACATCTTTCGTTCCTTTATGGTATAAATAATCACGTGTAGAAACCAGACACACCTTTCCCCTCTCAGAGAAACATGCGTCTGATTTCGCCAGCCAATTCAGTTCGTTTCCAAACATTCTAAGATACCGCAAACTCCGCGCAGAACACCACGTCCCATATCCTAAAATGTATAGTATATTTTTACTTCTCTCTCCAATTTACCGAGAAGGCCCCCCTCACGGATTCTGTGGCTGGAGCCACCACGAATATCTTTCTGTAGTTAACGCGTCAAAACACTCCGGCTGTTCCGGCGTCCGCATCGCTGCACGGTGTACATTCGGCAAGAGCGCCAAGTCGTAAATCTCCTCACAACCACGCTCAAAATAGAACATTCCTTCCGTACGTCCCGTCAGTATATTCACCACTATTACGCCACAGTACGTCCGATTGTTCAATTTCCGAATGGAGAATTCTTCATTTCCCTCAAACTTCCCAATTTGGGACACTCCGACAATCGCGTAATTTCCCCAAAATCCCAGTCCGCGCGTCAATCCCGGAAGATGACAGACCGTCTTCACTTCACGTGTCACAGGATTCATCACACATAATTCACCTGCCGCGGAATTCAGGAACCAGAGACATTCCTTATACCATCGCGGAGAGTGCGGCATCCGTAATCCTTCCAGCACAATCTCATTCGTCCGTGCGTCTATCAGAATTCCACCACAACTCTGATTTTCACGCCAACCGAGCGCCTTATCCGACTTTCCGAAAGCTGTGACATACGCCAATTCACCGTCTACCGCCACTGCACCACTTAAGTGACAGCGATCTTCTGGCACAATCTCCGTGATAAAGTCAGGTTTCCACGCCGTCTCGAAATGATACTTAAAACTCGGACGCGAAATACAGGAAAACCGTGTATTCACAAACAGCATTCCACCACGGTCCGTCAGCACATCTCCAGCTCCTAAATCACCGATATACCACGTCGTTCGCGGTAAATAACAGGCGTCATACGCTCCACGGTGAGTTGTATCATAATCGTACGCAAGTAATGGTGCGTCTGCGTACAGGGAAATCTCATATCGCGTTGATACCAAAATCTGCCCACGTAGTACTTCCAGCCCCGTCGGCAGGTTCATCTGACGCATCAGGAGTGTCACCATCTGGCCATCCCACCCGAGAAAACAGAGTTTACCCGATCGCCGAGTCGAAAAAACCACACTTCCGCCATAGTTCGACATCCACTGCTTAAATCCATCATTGGCTTCACACAGAATCGCCGACGCATTTCCAACACTCGCCGTCGACGCACCTTCCGCGCTCTCATTCCCAACTTTTGGCATATCCATCATGCAGCCTTCTCCGATTCCCTTCTGACCTGGATAAGTATACACTTACATTGTCTATGACCGATTTTATAGTAAATTTCGGAAATTTCTTCACATAAGTCTATACAAGAACCGATTTCTTTGTTATAATCGACTTAAATAACATTTTTACATTCCTTATTATCGGCAAACTTTGACCAATGTACCAGAAAAAATCCTTTAAAATTTCCATTAAAATTTCGTGTCGTTATTTCGGAATCGTTCTGTTGACATACTTCCTGATGTCATTGACTTTTCAGAATTCCTATTCCCAGTCCGCTCAGGCTGAGGAAATCCCACTTTCCGACTCCGCCTTCATCCGTCTGCGTTACGATGAAAATGGTAACATGAAATCGTTGGACACGTCCCTCGTCACCTTCGTATCGGCCGACGGAACTCAGCGCGTCACGCTCATTGGCGCAATTCATATCGCGGAACGGAGATACTATAAAAAATTAAATGAAATATTCACCAATTATGACGCTGTCCTATTCGAGATGGTCTCCGACGGTGACCCACGCCCGGTTTCCTCCCGTGACGCTGGCGGATTTATCTCATCACTTCAGCGTCTGGGAGGGACTCTGATGGACCTCGATTACCAGATTGGTTCCATCAATTATCATGCAGAGAATTTCGTTCATGCCGACATGACGGGTATGGAATTTAACGCCGCCAAGCGTCGTCGTGGTGATGGCTTTCTTGTCTGGTTCCTCCGTTCCTACGGTTACGCACTTGCCGTCTCAGCTGATGATAATACCTCAGATTCCGATTCCGAATCGTTAAATAGTGACCTAGAAATTCTGAAACTTCTTTTCCTACCCAAAAAATCGCGGACCTTCCGACGTCTGAACGCGCCTGGAATGGTGAATCTGAAGTCTACTACGATTCCAGTAGAAGGCCGTGACGGCTCGACGCTCCTTCGTGACCGTAACACGAAAGCGCTGAAAGTTCTCCGCGAGCAACTCGACTCCGGGAAAAAGAATGTCGCGATTTTTTACGGTGCGGCTCACCTTCCTGATTTTTCACATCGTCTTCAGACCGATTTCGGCATGAAACCTGAAAAAATCACGTGGGTTCCCTGCTGGAAACTGGATTAATAGACATTATTAATTAATACGCATATCCTATTATTTCGTAAATCGTTATTATACCAATTTTTACTTAAGAATTCCACTTTTCCATCGTTCCACGTTGCTGAAACGACTACCGAAAAGCCCGTTCCATCCTGAATTTTTATGTATGATTGGTAGAAATAATAGGATTATCATTACTATATTTAAATTTTAAGCTGTTAACAATTATGAAACATCATTATGCTTGGCTCGTCGTAAATCATTTTGTTCATGCGAAAAAATTCGACACTTTTTATAAAATGCTCACGGAGACCGCCCAGAAGCACGGAATTCAGCTCGAAATACGTACGAACGTTGAGTTACTCACAGAAATTTATGAGAATAAAGACACGAAAACGGACACAGAATCAGGTGAAAAAACGCTTCTCCGCCCGGATTTTGTTCTGTTCTGGGATAAGGATTTAAATCTCTGCCGTCATCTGGAAAATCGAGGTTTTCGTGTTTTTAACAGCTCGCACGCAATTGAAACATGTGACGATAAAAATAAGACTATTCTGGCGCTGGAAGGACATGGAATTCGCATGCCACGTACGATAATCGCTCCGAAAACGTTCCGGCCAGACCAGTACCCTGAACTTGATTTCCTCCCTGAAATAGCCTGTCGACTTGGCTTCCCACTCGTGGTGAAAGAAGCGTTCGGCTCATTCGGTTTTCAGGTTCATCTCGCCCATGATTTACTGGAATTGGTGAAAATCGTGCGTGAAATTGGAACCCGACCGATGCAGTTTCAGGAATTTATACGCTCGGAATTTCAGGGAAAGACGGCAGATGTGCGGATACACGTCGTTGGTGGCGAGGTCGTTGCAGCAGTCTTACGGACGGCACATAAAGGGGATTTCCGTGCGAATGTCACGAATGGCGGAAAAATGGAACCGTACACGCCATCTGAGGCGCAAAAAACGCTAGCGGTCCGTGTCTGTGAGATTCTCGGCACGGATTTCGCAGGCGTTGACCTACTTTTTGGTAAACCTGAAAATGGAAAAAAGGATGGTGCTGACTTACCGATTCTCTGTGAAGTAAATACCAACGCGCATTTCAAGAATCTTTTCGACGCGACGGGAGTGAATGTCGCTGAGTTTATATTTAAAGAGATTCTTGAAAAACATCTGTAACGTTGTTGGTAGAGAAATTTTGCAAAAGAGATTTTATTATTACCATTGTTTTACAAAGCATTTACATTTACAGGAGATTAACACTTATTTAACGTAGAAAAAACACACGAGGTAGTGCATTAAAAAGGTTTTTTTGGTATAATACGGAAGTAAAGTTTACTCAACTGAATTCTCTTAAATAGAATAGAGGAAAAATCATGCACGATTTAAATCGTTGTTTTATCGAATCCACCGAAGATATTCGAAAACTTCCCCTTCACCCAAAAGGAACTGACGCGCGCGTGCTTCTTACAAGCGTATTTGGACCGTACGCTGTCGATGATGAATATGGAAGTCGGCGTATAAATCCTATGGAGTTGTACCATAATCAGGTTACGCGAGAGCAAGGTGTTTTTTCACTCCGAATGTTTCATCGTTCGTGGGGAATCATGTTTATTCAGGCGAATATCAGTGCTCCGTGTACCGTGTTGGATTTTCCGTCGAAGGACCGATTTATCGAGGAACTTAAAACGGTGAATTATGATGTGATTGGAATTTCTTCCATTCTCCCGAACGTCGGAAAGGTACGTGAGATGTGCCGATTAATTCGGAAATACCAGCCAAACGCGGTGATTGTGCTGGGTGGGCATATCGCCAACGCGCCGGAATGTATCGAGAATGTCAGTTTCGATTTACTTTCCCGAGGTGAAGGAGTCCGTTGGTTCCGTGAGTATTTACAGGACGACATGACCCGACCGTTGCGCCATCCGAGTATTGTTTCGGGATTTGGAAGTCGGAATGTTGGAATGCCTCTGACTGAAAGACCGGGGCGCGTAACGGCGACGGTGATTCCATCTCTCGGCTGTCCGATGGGGTGTAATTTCTGTGCGACAAGTGCTATGTTCGGCGGAAAAGGGAAATTCGTAAACTTTTTCGAGTCCGGCGAAGAACTTTTCCATATCATGTGCGAGCTTGAACGCACTATCGGAGCCGGAGCGTTTTTCATTATGGACGAAAACTTCCTGCTCCACAAAAAACGGGCTCTTGAACTGCTCGCGCTTATGGAAGAACACGATAAAGCGTGGGTTTTTTACGTTTTTAGCTCTGCGAACGCCCTAAAACAGTACACGATGGATCAACTCGTCCGGCTCGGAATTTCTTGGGTCTGGATGGGACTAGAAGGAAAAGATTCACAATATAACAAGTTACACGGTACAGACGCTCACCAACTTGTGCGAGAATTGCGAGAAAATGGTGTGAAAATTCTGGGTTCCTCCATCATCGGTCTGGAAACGCATACCTACGAAAATATCCAAGAAGTTATCGAATTTGCCGCGTCATACAACACGGACTTCCATCAGTTCATGCTTTACACTCCGGTACCCGGAACACCTCTTTACCGTGAGCTTCGGGACACTGGAAAGATGAAAGACCGTTCTGAATACGATTTTGCTGACACGCACGGACAATTCCAATTTAATTACCGTCACCCAAGTATCAAAAATGGCGATGAAACGGAGATGCTTCGGAGTGCTTTTGCTTATGATTTTGCGCAAAACGGACCGAGTACAGCGCGTATTGTGGAAACAACCCTAAATGGGTATCTTAACCATCGAAATCATCCTTCCGCCCGTGTACGTCGTCGATTTGAAATCGAAGCGGGACCGATGTTAAGCGCATATATTCCGTTAATCGCCTACACGAAAAAACGGTTTCGGAAGAGTAATCCGCGTGTTTCGGCGTGGGCGAACTCGCTCTTGAAGCGCCTGTTCCGAACATTCGGCTGGAAAGCTCGTGTGATGGCGTTTATCGGAAGTCTTTATCTTGCCCATACGTGCAAGGCGGAGGAAAAGAAGATGAAAGACGGTTGGGTGTACGACCCGCAGACTTTTTATGAACGGAATGAAGCGGTTAGAGACGAAAATATTCAACTTGCCGCCGTGATTGAACCGCTTGAAAAACCGAAAAAAATGGAAGAGACAAGCATTGAGTGTCTTCCGATATTGTTTCATGCCGTGAATGAGGAAGCTCGGAGCGCCGTGTAACGGTCTCTAATAATTCATTGGATATTATGAGTAAAAACATCAATTTTCACGCTTTTTTGGTCTACGACCGTCCGCGACTTGCTCGAAACGGGTGGTTCGTCGAGACGCTTACGGAGAAATTTGCGCGTCGCGGGTGGAATTTGACGCTGAAAATCGCGGAGGAATTGGAGAGCGTAAAACTTGAGGAACCATTTCCCGACGCGGTTTTAATGCGGTGTACGTTCCCGGAACTTTCGCGAAAATGGGAAGAAGCGGGCGTTCGCGTGTTCAATTCCGCGACCGTTTCAGCCGTCACAAATGATAAATTACGGACGGCGGAGTTTTTCGCGGTTCACGACTTGCCGATGATGAAAACTGTTTTGCTAACGCGCACGGACGATAATCGGGATTCTGGAAAATTTTCCGTGCCGTTTCCATTTCCTGTCGTGATGAAAAGTCGGACAGGACACGGTGGGACGGAAGTTTTCTGCGTAAAAAGTGAATCAAAAATTACTGAAATCCTGAAACAGACTGTCACACCGCCGGAATACTGGATTCTTCAGCCGCTCGCGAGTCAGCCGGGACGTGATGTACGGGTCTATATCGTAGGGAATCAGCCTGTCGCAGCGATGGAGAGAATTTCTGAAACTGATTTTCGGAGTAACTATTCTCTCGGTGGATCAGCACGTCCATATACACTCCGACCTGCGGAAAAAACGCTAATTTCCAAGATTCTGGAGATTCTGCCACTCGATTTTGCGGGCATCGACCTTATTTTCCACGATGGGCACCCGATTCTGAACGAAATTGAGGACGTCGTCGGTTCTCGTATGCTTTACGCGCACACAGAAATCGATATTCTGGACGTCTTTCTGGATTACT
>JAUNAI010000339.1 GCA_030527705.1 Planctomycetia bacterium
AGTTGGTGCGAAGAAAATCGTTATCTGTATTGAAATGAATAAGCCGGACGCAATCGAGAAAATTGTGGACGCGGTAAAAGCGTGGCGTGAAATTCGTGAGGAAGGTGAAGCGGATATTGAAGTCGCGCGGATGAAGACGAAATATCCACAGGGTGGCGAAAAACAGCTGATTTATGCGGCGTTGGGGCGGAAAGTGCCTCTTGGAAAATTGCCGATGGATGTTGGCGCGGTGGTGATGAATGTCGGAACGTCGCTGTCGGTAGCGGTCGCGGTTCTGGCGGATTTACCGTTAACACACCGGATTGTAACTGTAACAGGTGGTGGTGTGGTTCGACCTGCGAATCTTTTCGTGCCGATTGGGACGCCGATTCGGGTTTTACTCGATTATTGTGGTGGATTAAAAGATGCGCAGCGTGTTCTGATGGGCGGACCGATGATGGGTTTCGCGGTCGGGTCATTGGAAATCCCGGTGACGAAAGGGACGAGTGGAATCACGGTTCTTTCTAAAAAGGAAGTGGATCGAGCGAAGCAGACGAATTGTATCCGTTGTGGTCGGTGTGTGAGCGCGTGTCCGATGCGGTTAATTCCGTCACGTTTGATGTTGGCGTCACGAGCGAAAAACTGGGAAGTTTTTGAGGAATATCATCCGTCTGCATGTATTGAATGCGGGTGTTGTTCGTTCTCATGTCCAGCGAAGATTTCGATTATTCAGTTAATTCGCGTCGGTAAAATGGAGCTTGCGAAAGCGAAAAAGAAAGAACAGGTTGCGGAGAAGAAATAGAGAAAAATTATGGCACAGTTAGAAGTTACCAGTTCACCGCACCTTTTTCGCGGACACCGATCGACACGACGAATGATGTTTCAGGTCATTTTGGCACTGATGCCTGCCGTGGCGGTTTCATTATGGGTTTTTAAGGCATTCGCATTGTATCAACTCGGATTGTGTGTGTTGGTCTGCATGATTAGCGAGTGGTTTTTTGCGTTACTGCGTGGTCAGCGAGCGACGCTGGAAGATAATTCCGCGATAGTGACGGGGCTAATACTGGGACTCTCCTTGCCGTGGAATGCGCCGTGGTACGTGTCGGTTTTCGGGTCGCTGATTGCGATTGGTGTCGGAAAGGCGGCGTATGGCGGACTTGGGTCGAATATCTTTAACCCCGCGATGGTCGGGCGTGCGTTCGTCATGCTCAGTTTCGCGACGGCGATGGGTGGAAGTGCCTATCAAGTACAGGATATGGATGAGTTGGCGATTGTAACGCAGGCGACGCCGATGACGATTCTGAAGAGTGAAGAAGGACCTGCACAGTTGGACGGGGACCCCGTTTCCGTGCTGAAAATGTGTTTCGCGGGTGTGCATAACGGGTCACTTGGCGAGGCGAGTGGGTTGGCGATTCTGCTTGGTGGGCTGTATCTGATTATTCGACATAACGGCGCGTGGCGCGTCACAGTCGGAATGTTAGCGACGGTCTTCA
The DNA here is from genome assembly GCA_030527705.1 of Planctomycetia bacterium. GTDB lineage: Bacteria > Planctomycetota > Planctomycetia > Pirellulales > Thermoguttaceae > RGIG3701. The sequence continues at coordinate 1,473 of JAUNAI010000339.1, forward strand.
TTCTTGGAGCGTTGACGTCGGTAAACGAAAATCCGATTTATTATGGTCTGTTTTACCTGACGAATGGCGCGGTTCTCTTCGGCGCGTTCTTCATCGCGACGGATCCGGTCTCGAATCCGATTACGCCCGCCGGTCGGTGGTGGTTCGGTATCGGTGTCGGCGTGTTGACGATGGTTTTCCGCCTGTTCAGCAGTTACCCGGAAGGCGTGATGTTTGCGGTTCTGATTATGAACGCGGTCTCGCCGTTATTGAATCATGTGACGATTCCGAAACCGTTCGGGAAGAATTAAGAAGAATTGAGAAGAAAATGGACGTGCGGAAGAGGGAAGAGTGAACGCATTACGTAAGATTCTACCGAGTGGGACTTGGAGGAACTTGTTACCCGTAGAGAATTTACGTCTGTGAGGTAGGAAAGATTTGGTAAATTGTTTCCCCCTCAAAAAACTTTTAATATTTTAGTATTTATCCATTTTAATAGGTTTATAATATGTCCGAGATGATTGAAAACACTTCCGTTTCGGAATCGGAATTGGTGACGGAAGAGAAACGACCGAATTATCTGCTTCAGGCGTGGTTGGTCATTTTTCTGTCGGCATTATATGGCGCGATTCTCGTCTGGGTGCAGATGAGTTTAAGCGAGAAAATTGAAGCGAATAAGAAAAACGCGACTTTCGCACAGATTCCCTCGCTTGTGAAAGGTGCGGAACCGTCGAAAACGCAGGAGCTTGCGATTACCGGAACAGATGGAAAACCAGCGCGTGTATATCAGGTTTTTAATGCTGACGGGGCGCATATTGGATGGGTTTTTCCAGGATTGGGTCAGGGATTCAGCGACGTGATTTCCGTCATTATCGGACTGGACGCGGACGTGAAAACCATCACGGGGCTGTACGTTCTGGACCAGAAAGAGACGCCGGGATTGGGGAATTTCATTCAGGATGAACCGTTCCGGTCGCAGTTCGTAGGAAAAGCAACGACGCCATCACTCGCGGTTGTGAAGAGTGAACCGGTCGCAGAAAATGAAATTCTGGCATTGACCGGCGCGACGATTTCGTCGAAAGCGGTGAGCGACCTCGTAAACGCGACCGTTGCGCGTTACCGTGATGCGGCGATTGAGGCGGCGAAATAATTTTAGGAGGCGACGCGTCTCGTGTCGCTGTCCTGTGTAGAATATAATCGTTTAATAATTTAACCCATAAGCGACGCGAGACGCGTCGCCTCCCATTTTTTATTTATAACGAAAATGGCTTCCTTACCCACAGCAACACAACGATTCCTGAATGGAATTATCCCAGAGAACCCAACATATCGGCTTTTGCTCGGCATGTGCCCGACGCTGGCGGTGACGAGTAACGTACAGGCTGCGCTCACGATGGCGGCGGCGACGACTTTCGTGCTGTTCTGCTCGAATATCATGATTAGTCTGATTCGGAATCTGCTTCAGTCGCACCTGCGTATTTTGGTTTTCACGTTGACGATTGCGACTTTCGTGACCGTCGTAGACCGATTTCTGGCGGCGTACATGCCGGAAATGAGTAAACAGCTCGGTCCGTATATTCCGTTGATTATCGTAAACTGTATCATTATTTCCCGGTGTGAAGCGTGTGCGGCGGTTCAGGGACCGTTCATCGCGGCTTGGGACGCGCTCGGCGTGGGGATTGGGTTTACGCTCGGACTTTCCTCAATTGCGACGGTCCGTGAGATTCTCGGTTCTGGCACGTGGTTTGGTCTTACGGTTTTACCGCCGGATGTCTGGACACCGTGGAGTATTATGATTCTGCCACCGGGTGCATTTTTGACGCTCGGAGTGTTGCTGGCGACGGTGAATTTTATCGATTCGAAACGGAAAGCGGACTGATAACGGGGGGAATGCGAGATGGATATTGCGATTCAGTTAATTCTGGTCATTGTCAGCACGGCGGTTATTAATAACTTCGTGTTGAAGAATTTCGTGGGAATTTGCCCCTTCCTCGGCGTGTCGAAAAAGTTGAGCACGGCTTTTGGAATGGGTTGCGCTGTAACGTTCGTCATGTGTATCGCAGCGTTTTTGTGCTGGACGCTGACGTATTTCGTGCTCCGTCCGGAAGCACCGTTGACGGTCTGGATTTGGGGACAGTGTGGCGGTGAGGGACCCGCGCCGGATTTGTCGATTTTGTCGTATTTGGTTTATATTTTCGTCATCGCGGCGAGCGTCCAGTTCGTGGAGATGTATGTGCGGAAGTTTTTCCCTCCGCTTTATAAGGCGTTCGGCGTGTATTTGCCGTTGATTACGACGAACTGCGCGATTCTGTTCGCATGTCTGGAAATTCTGAAGAATCTGCAGGACCCGACGCAGTTATGGGGGCTTCACACAGCGTTAGCGTATTCGTTTGCGGGTGGCTTGGGATTTACGATGGCGATTTCGATGATGGCAGGAATCCGTGAGGAACTGGAGTTGTCGGACGTGCCGAAACCGTTCCAAGGGGTGGGAATCGCGCTGATTACCGCGTCGGTTCTCGCGATGGCGTTCATGGGATTTTCCGGCGTCGATAAGGGACTCGAAAAAGCGATTGCGTCGGTTCAGAATGGC
>JAUNAI010000040.1 GCA_030527705.1 Planctomycetia bacterium
CGCCATTTAGCGTTACTGAAATAACTGCCGAAAAAACCGCCCTTCCCTAAAATTTCAAGTGGAATCGGTATATATATCCCGACAATTCTTCTATGTTTAGGGGAGTTGAAGTTTTATGCGAGACCTATTATGATGGAACCCCCAATTGAATAGGATACCGCTCATGATTAGGTGGTTGCCCTCTTACATTGCCATTGGTTTCGAGATACGTGGAGAGGGGGGCGTTGTATACGTATGTCACATAGTCATTCCGCTTGTCTACCCGATATTTACTACCTGCCAAACACTCGGATGAGGCACGTCACAATAGAGATTCATTGCGTGGTTCTTTTAACATAAAATACCAAAACACGGGATAACACACAAAGTGAAAGCCCGTGTTTCGTTGGGGAAATAGGAAGGAAACCGAAGACGTGGGATAAAACGTCTTCGGGGGATTGAGTGTTAAAACTTACGGACTCGTCGCGTTCACCTCCGCATCCACATCGGCACCTCTACTTTCGCTCCCACGATTCCAGAAGTTGAGTCGCGATTTGCCCGACAGTTTTAGGAGTGACACGACTTCCTAAGGTGAGCATTTTCCATTGAGGGTGTAAAGACAATCATATATTCAATGGAATATCCTCTATTGATGTGCCATTCAGGAAAATTTTACTCCATTTCCGGTTCTTGAAACCATCTTTTTTCATACACGCCGTCTAGCCACGGACGCTCTCCCGGAGGGATAAAGTTTATTCTTTCATCTTTATCTTTCATAGAACGAGCCAATTCAACATCTCCTCCCTGTTTTTCAATTTCCTCGACCAGTTCTTTTTGGGGAGGATAACGAACATAATTTGCCACCCAAAAACACACATCTCGCAAATAATATTCTTGTCCAGGACCAGCCACCGCACACATATCTGCCCCTTCCTGAAGCATACGTAGAGCTACGTCCTGCGCCTTATAGCTATTACAACTTGAAATAAACATTGACAATATGCTTACCCCCTCATAAGTATAATTGACATTCCCACCGGATTGAATTACAGACATAATTCGATCTGCATGCAATTCACCCATGCTATAAGGATAAGGATTCTTGCGAAAGAACTCGTACAGCATATTATCCGGCAATTTCCCATTTTTTTGGTAATTTTTGGCATATTTCAATGCGTCATCAAGTTTCGTACTTCGATTTCTATTTCTGGAACGAATCCATTCAACATAGTCGCCTTTTCCTTGAAGTAATACCATGAGTACCGAATTGGACCAATCACAGCAATTCGGAGAATTTGACAATGATTCAGAATCACACGATTCAAGTGACGGTAACCACGGATTTGCTCCTAATTCGAGAAGACAACGAAATGTTTCATCTTCCGCAGCAATCGCATAGTAAAGTGGTGTCATTCCATCTTTTCCAGTCGTATTTACATTTACTCCATCGGCAACCAATTTTTTGATTTTCGGAATGTTATTTTTTTGGATTGCATGAGCCAATTCGAGAACCTGTTTGTCCTCAAAAATTTTATCAGCTTCCCAGCCTAACAAAGCATAAGGATTTCTACATTTAAAATACATTTCCATATAAAATGTATGTCTTATTGCATTCATTAAAGGATTAGAGGAAGTCGCCAATTTCCATAAAGAAACTCCCCCCAAAAACAATAGTCCCAAACAACATATCCATATTATTCTCTTTGTAATCATAACTGATACCTTTCTAAAAGACCATACATAACGGAGGGCATAAAATGAGCATATACTGAACCTATAACTCCACTAAATATACTAACTCCACTAGTGATTGGAATTGCTTTTCCGACTATTTTTATTGGATTTAAATACTCTAAAACATTTACATTCTCTAACAATAGAAAAGCATTTGCATGTATATCATAAAGCTGATAAGTTTGTTTATATATTTCATACACAATAAGCAAGCTTGTTAGAATATCCTCTTCCGTAAAATAGGAATATTGATATTTTTTAGACAACTGATATATATCAGGAGATTCCTGAATCCATTGACTATCATCCAATTTATTTTGTACTGTCTCTGGACGTAACCATGCAGCATTAAATGTAAAAACAGGAAAACTATTATTATCATTTATATTAGCTATTACACCGGCAGCAGAAGCAAGTCCCCCCCCAAGAGAATGTCCTGTAATAGACCAGCTTTTGGGATTTTCTGCTGTACAAAGTTCTTCTATATTGTAATTTTTCATTGATGGTAAAAATTCTCCGAATCTGATTGCAATTTGGTATTGTCCAGCTTCCCATCCTATATGTTGATAAAAATTATTTACCCAATCATTCCATGTTTCCTTCTTAGTAAAGTCAGCATCACTTCCTTGAAATGCCAAAATATTTCTTCCTGATATGTAATCATGGTAAATTCCAGCGTTGAAACCGGAACTATTATTGTCTATTACCCCATTTAATATTTTAGCATCATTTTCTGAAATTTTTAAATTTGTCAATGTGGTTATATCCAATAATTGTAATCCCAAATTCGAAAGATCTTTCCTTCCATAAATTGCATCACTCGCCAAAGCATTACGAAAGACCTCAAAATGTATCAATTTATCATAAAATGAATTTTTCGTAGATACAAAATACTTTACATTGTCACACGAAATTATTGTTGCCATATCGGTATTACGATTAATTGAAAATAAATTTGCAGTTATTATACTGCTAATTTCTTTCTGATATAAATCCGTTAAATTTATAGAATTGTTATTGACAAAATTATCAATAACAACTTCCTCGCCTTTAATATATAAAAGTAAATAGTTATCCTCCCATTGCAAAGATTGGTTATCAAAGTAATATAAATCTGTGGAGATATCTATAATACCTCCATTAAATGTACTAGATAAAATAGGAGTTTCTCCTTTATCGTCGGCGTAAATACTGATACAATTTTCACTGTTTATATTAAAATCCCTTTTGGACTTGTATTTTAACGTAAATGCGTAATTATCCATCACACCTTCTGCAAAAAATCCTCGAGGAAAATATAGTTTTATTGGTGTTAATTCCATACCTTCCTGATATTGATAAATCATTTTTCCCGGTGAATAGAGATTATCTTCTAGATACTCCTCCTGCTCACGCCCCAGCGTTCCCTTGTCTGCTGGTCCGCTTGCGTGAAGCGCAGAAGAGCATTCATGATGATCTACGCACCCACTATTGTCACTATCAATTGCTAAATCAATGGTAATTGGGTTTACTGCAATGGAAACCGAATCAGAAGAGACGAGACTCCTTTCTTCTCCGTTGACAATATATATAGAATATGTTACGATTGCCGTTCCGAGTTTCTTTGCAAGTAATTCTAATTTACCTTCTGAATTCAAATCTGCAGAAACAACACATGGATTAGAGGATATTACCTCCTTTTGAATATCATATCCTGAAAGTGTCAAATTGTGAATTGTCGTAAGTTGGTTTTCGATATTTTGCCCGCATATTGCCTGTACTTGATAAGTCATCTCAATTGGGTCATCGTAATCATCAATGTTCCCATCATTATTCGAATCCACATCGATATCCGCGATGACGTATTTCGCCGGGCTAGAAACGTTGTCGATATAGGGACCGTAGGACGGTTGCACATCGTCGGTTGAGGCATCAGAGAAGGTAACGGTTCGCGTCGTCTGGTTCGGTACGAAGGTGATGGAAGTTACTTCGAATGGAGTAATTCCGATGGTTTCGGACAACTCCCCCGTGGGAATCGGAGGGGCTTTGGAAGGATAATTCATTGTAAGTCTCCTTTTTTACGCAAAATACCCGAAACACGGGACAACACGCGAGGGCGAAAGCCCGTGTTTCAGAGGGAAAGGGAAGGAACTCGAAGACGTGGGATAAAACGTCTTCGGGGGATTCTATACCCGTTACGGTGTATTTCCTCCTTTTTCCGCCTCCAACGCTTTCAGAATATGTTCCGGCCATTGGCTTAAATCCATGTGCCCGGTTTTGTAGTTCCACGTCGATTTCACCTGTTCGAGGGTCAGGTTCTCAACCTCTGTGAGATCACAATTAATAAACTTCGCATCGGTAAATTTCGCTGGCTCCGAATGAATTTCACGTTCGACCCAGTGTCCTTCCGAGTTACGTTTCCTAATCTTTGTACGAAAACAAAGTAGACAATCCTCGAAATAGGCACGTGAAAAATCCATCTCCACTTCAAATACCAGTCCTATAATCATTCTTCTATAGAAACCGATTTTGTAATTTCTTGTACTCTTGAATTGTTCTGCAGACATCACAAATGGAAATGCACTATTTTCAAAATAGGCATCCGAAAAATTGGCTCCGTCAATCGAATCAGGGTAAAATAAGTTGAAAAACATAAAATTGGAAAAAACACAATTGGAATAGTTACCTTCCAGGATTTGTATCCGAGAAAACACACCCGACTTATAATCCGCCGTCTTTGCAAACCGGGTTCCAGGCATATCCCCCCAAAACGCCGTATATTTCGGAAGTTTCATATTTTCAAAATCGTGTTCTTCGAGTTTGTCCCAGCCTTCGAGAGACGGTCCATACATACTCTCATCTTCGTCTGGTAAAGGATAGCGGATCCACTTTTCGCTATCATAATACTTATAAGTCCGTTCCTCGTATTTATAAGGCGGTTCCACTGTTAGATACGAATATTTTTGCGCAACACACGGACTTGCGAGTAAAAACAGGAATGCAAACAGGAAAAATTTCTTCATCATTCCACCTCCCCTTGTTCTTTGGACTGCAATGAGTTGATTTCATACTTCACTCCGCTACCCCAATGGGCTTGGAGGTAGATATGCCCATCACCTAAACCTATTACTTCACCCTCACTTGTGGATGGGTCATTCGGATGCCCGGTTTTGTTGTCTCGATTAAACTGTGAACCACAAAACGTGGTTGTATCACCTAATTTAATTTCAACACCTCCTGTTCCACTGGAAGCCGTGGGGGTTGCACTAATTTTCATATTACCAGAAGTACCTGTTAAATTATAAATATTACGAAGAAGAGCTATATAATCACACTCGTCGGGATTTTGTGGCCAATTCTGTACCATATATGGGTAAAATTGACCATATCCCACGCCATTAAGAAGGGTGTTGAGTTTTTCTATAGCATAAATAGGTTCAGCTGTTTTATCCGTATCTTCCCCTTGCTCATTTGTTATAGTGATCGTCCCTTCTTCTCCAATCATAGTTTTCAATGTATTCCACTCTGCATCACTAATAGTCTCACCTATATCTTTGTTCAAAGCCATTGCCACCATTGCTTGAACATCCAAGACAGCGGCTTCAAACACTCCGTTAGAAGCACCTCCTGTTCCACCAATTTTAACTCCACCATTGGCTACAAAACTGAGTTTTTTTATCAACTTATCTTGATTATCCTTAACATCTGCTTGGACATAGCCGTAATCATCCCCATATCCATTACCACGAAGGAAGGTGTATTGATAATCCATGGTAAAACCGGAAGTATAGTTCAATGCCGATTCTAAGTAGGAATCACCTTTTCCACTACTGTCTTCCTTTCCATTTTGGTACTTTTTTCCTTCGCTCTTGGGTGTTTGGTACGTATTGCCTTCAAGATTACAATCCCACATGAAGCGTGTATCTTGTTCTGCGGAATAAAGCCGTCCGTAATTCGTATGGTTGCCCATGATGAATAACGTTGTGGTTACCTTTACGGAGTCGGAACTGAGAAGATTTCCAATTGTTCCATCTTCACGAAGTTCACTGATTTCAGCAAACACTCTGGTCGAAGCATTCGCTGTGCCGGGACGTCCGTAGATTGGAATGGTAGGTGGATCACCGCATACCAAGTTTGTATTCATTTTTCACCTCCATTTGCGGGTTGTTCCGCGTTCTTTTCCGCCTCCAACGCTTTCAGAATATGTTCCGGCCATTGGCATAAATCCATACGGTCGTTTTTATAGTTCCACGTTGATTTCACCTGTTCGAAGGTTAACCCCGTCGACTTAGTTAAATCGCAATCGAGAAAAACCGCATCCGTTAAATTGATTTTCGCCACGCTACCATTCAATGTACACGATCGAAAAAGGATACCCGAGAGGTTCAACCCTTCCAAAGTCGTCCCTTCAAAAGAAAGGTGCTCGTATATCCTAGACTTGTAATTTCGTGTCTGTTTCCATTGTTCTTGCGTCATGGCAGACGTTATAATCCCCCCCGCAAAGTACGGCGGAGTGCTCCACGACTCCCCCCGGAAAAAGGCATTTTCAAATTTGGCACCCTGAATATTGTACCCGACGGAACCTGTAATGATGAAATCGGAAAAATCAAAATTCGTAAAATCTCCCGAAAGAAAAACGTTCACTCGTTTCAGACGACAATTACGTGTTTTTCGAAAATCTTCGGCAGAAGATGGAAACTGCATTCCATCACCGAAAAAAGTCTCGGTCCAATCAATATTTTCACCGTTTATAGAAGCAAGATATCCGGTCAAAATATTCGCATGTGCAAAGGAGCAGTTTCTCACTTTTGCGAACGCATCGACACTGATATATTCGATGTCGCTAAAAGAAAAATCGTACCCCGAGCAAAACGACCCTTCCAGCAATTCCATTTTATCAATTCTCTTATAAGTAAATGTTTGTCCCGGAGTGAACATAACATTCTTTCCATCGATAATAATTTGATCTCCTTGCGCCAATGCTGAAACAGACACACTCAATAATGTAAGGCACATCATTAAAAGAAAAAAGAGATTCTTCATCTTACTCACCCCCTTCCGGATTATCCTCGATAGTAATCGCAGTATATCTCACGCCACTTCCCCAGTGAGATTGGAGGTAAATTCTTGAATCAAAATATTTTTCTTTTATTGGTTTCTGATTGTTATTAAGAATAGGCTTACCATCTTCATTTTGCTGATTTCTCACCGGAAGTGGCAATACGGTTCCCTCATTCCAAGGATCACTATTATAAGTTTGCATTCCATTGGTTATGATAGAAATGTCACCATAAGTCCAAGAGTTTTCACTTGTATCCGCACCTGTTGTAATAATCCGCATACTTCCTGAAGTACCAAAATAACTTGCATACTCATACGCTCTTAACAAATAACTATACGCATCGGTTCCACACAGTGCATCGTCAATGAAAATATTTTCAAGCGGTTGACCATAGGCAATTCCATTAAGAAGTCTGTTTATGCTCTCTGAATTTTCATATCCAGTGAGAGGAACACGAAGATTCCCATTTACAACGATACTAGAATCCAGTGATTGCATTCCAAGCTCTGCCATTGCTTTATCAATCATCGCTTGAACATCCAATAATGTAGCCTCGAAAACAGAATCACCAGCTCCACCAATCGATCCAAATTTAATACCACCATTTGCAACAAAACTGTATTTCTTCTTAAGAGGATTTGCGCGATCCTTATCTACAGCTTGCACATAGCCGTACTGGTCACCGTACCCATCTTCTTCATGTAGGAAGGCGTATTGACATTCCATATCAAAACCATTTTCATAACTTAACGCAGATTTTAGATAGGACTCCCCATCATCTCCGCCATTACGCGGGGTTTGGTGTGTTTCGGTCGTTAAATCAGACGTCCACATATGGCTACGGTCATCTGAAGGCAAAAGTGGTTGACCAAAATTTACTACTCTACCATACACTCCGTTGCCAGCCTTATTTTTGACTATCTCACGCATTTCGAACAACGAAACTGTAACCGTGGCGGTATCTTCGGAAAGAATCAATTCTTCCCCATTGATGGTTGTATAAATCTCTAATCTCAACTGTGTCGTCTGCGATTTCGGGAGAGCTTTGGCGGTGATTTCCCATAAACCACCCGAACTGAATTCTGAAAGCGGAACGTCGAACTCGACAAAATCCAGAATTCTATCCTCCTCGTTTTCAACTGCCTCTACCAATCGAATGAAAAGATCATCCGTAGGCCAACCTGTGGAAATACCGAAATTGATTTCAACATCCCCGGATGTGCCCATTTCCAGAACATAGCCGATAGCTTCGTCCTCCATGGTGTTGTCGAATGAATCAATTTTGTTCGAATTAGCAGAGTCCATTCGTTTTCCATCGTTTCCACTGTCAAGACGCAAATCAGCATAGGCACAAATTGATTTTAGCGAAACGTTATCCAAGAATGGACCATAGGATGGTTTCACATCGTCGGTTGAGGCATCAGAGAAGGTAACGGTTCCGATAGTTTGGTTCGGTACGAAGGTGATGGAAGTTACTTCGAATGGAGTAATTCTGATGGTTTCGGACAACTCCCCCGTGGGAATCGGAGGGGCTTTGGAAGGATAATTCATTGTAAGTCTCCTTTTTTACGCAAAATACCCGAAACACGGGACAACACGTGAGGGCGAAAGCCCGTGTTTCAGAGGGAAAGGGTGATTTCGAAATTACGGAGTTTCTGTTTTCGCTTCCCGTTCCTGCTTCGCCTTTTCGAATTGCTCGATTAAATACGCGTCCAGCCGATACGCCAAGTCCATGCAACCAAAGTTTTTATAACTACTTCGTAACGTTACACGAACATTGCCCCGATACATTTCCACGGTCTGGTCACTAAACAGAACCGAGTCGGGGTCTGAATCACACGAAAAAAGAACCAGACAGACATCGCCCGGACCATGTTTGAGTTGGTAGTACGGAATACAAAGAGGAACTCCAAGCATGCGACTCGTCATGTCCGCTTTAATGGAGGCAACCAACAGGTCTTCCGTCGTCTGATTCGGTCCTACATAAATATTCACACTGATAACATCTTTAAATGTCCTCGGATGGAGATAAGCTGGTGTTTCGAGCGATGATTCCACACGGTTTGTATCCAATCGAAAAGTGTAGAGTATCGAGGCACCTCCCTTCCAATTACTCTCATCGATTTTTAACGAATGATACCCCGCAATGGTGTCGGGTTCTATCGGAATTTCGTCAACTTGAGCGGAAGAATCCACCACGGCGGTTCTGTCCGACCAAAGAAGTCTCGCTAACGCCCGCACCGTCTCATCATCGGGATTGTATTGGTCGAAATCCCGAGGCAAACTCTTCCTAACCGTCATAAAGCGTTGTGTAAGCTCCGTTTTTTCTTCCAAATTGAGCGGATTTTCTTCGCGCCAATCCTGATGAAGGAGGCTTAATTTGGGTTGTTCTTGTGAAAAGGAAAGGCCATGTGCTATGATAAATATGACGAATAAAAAAATCCCTTCATTAGGTCGTTTTTTTGTTTTCATTTTATTGGACCTCCGATAAAAGCTTATCCGTAAGCAATGGAAAGTTTTGAATTATTAGCATATCCTCGCTTAATGAGTTTATAAGTGGTTGTGGACTAGGATTTTCTCGGTTGTATTGCGAATTTGCATCCTCATCTACAAAGGTTTCATAATAGCAATCAAAATTCATACCTATCGCCGGTCCACAACAGGCGTCATAGATATAGGTGGTATCCTTGTCAACCCTGTAAGTAACAAATAGGTACTTTTCAAAAAACATCTTTTGGTTTCTATCTGTTGGAAACACTGGAGTTGTATCAGCCAAATTATTGGTCGGAGTATAACCACAAACAAACGCAGTTGATCTAAGATAACCAAACCCCAAAAGACACTGTGCCTCCACTTCCATGCCAAGTAAACGTCCGAGAGCAGCCAATGCCATCGCTTGATCTAGGCAATTGACCTCATTTCCACTATAGTTGTGTATTTTTTCTTTTACCTTCTGCGTTGTTGGCTCGTGATCTATATAGGATTGCAAATCAAATACTCCTCTATTGCTACAAAAAGCACTTTCTGTACTCATATTATAGGACATACCATGTCCAGAATATAAAAATTGTGTAAGATGTTCGAGGGACTCCAAGTCCGTCCCTTGCGCTCCAGCGGTACCAATAGCGAATTCAAGCGCAGTTGCCCATGGCTGGAGTTGGTCATCACCATCAGTATTTTCCACTTCCCATGATATTTTCGGCGTGTCCAACACCGTATAAACCGTGAGCGGAGCGGTATCAAAAGAGTAAAAACCATTCAGACCTCCAATCCTATCAACGTACCATGTGAAAGTGCTGGTTTCTTTGGCAATGGTTTCCGATGTGGTGGAAATTGCATCAAATTTAACAAAACCCGTGGCGTCTTCCTCTCCGATTTTGCCGATAGCGCAGACACTATCAGAGACTCCATTCGAATTGAAGTCCACCGACCTTTGGGCAAGTCCTTCCATCGACATGTCACAACTCGCATAGAATTCAATCGCCTCGTTCGCAAATCCCGGAGAAATGACGAATCGGGTGTACACGTCCACCTCTTGATTCGCCAGATAAAGCACCGTCCTATCACCCGCTGTCCCGTGAACACTATCATTTACGGTGATATCGTTTTCTGTAAGTTCCGGTCCGTAAAATTCGGTATTTTCCTCTCCATTTTCACGTATATTTAAACCATCGCAACCATTATTTTCATTGCGAGCGTAATTAAACGCCATATCGACTTTGATTTCCATTACCGTTACATTAACTTCATCGGTTGCAATAACCGTATTATCGGATTTGCGATAGATTTCGTAAGTCAATTGGACAATACCCGAGGTGGAACCTAGAGAGAATATGTACGCTTCGTCGCCAAGAGAAATATCCGTCGCTGAAGGAATAATCGACTCGTTCGAGCTTCTAATTCTTGCGCCATACTCACTTTCAGAAAGTGGTATGTTTTGAATATGTCCTAAATATACAACAAGTACTGTCTCTGGCAGAACCACCTTTCCAAAAGTATTGCTCTCGATAGGATCGTCATAAACATCGATACTTCCATCATTATTTGAATCCACATCAATATCCGCGATGACGTATTTCGCCGGGCTAGAAACGTTGTCGATATAGGGACCGTAGGACGGTTGCACATCGTCGGTTGAGGCATCAGAGAAGGTAACGGTTCGCGTCGTCTGGTTCGGTACGAAGGTGATGGAAGTTACTTCGAATGGAGTAATTCCGATGGTTTCGGACAACTCCCCCGTGGGAATCGGAGGGGCTTTGGAAGGATAATTCATTGTAAGTCTCCTTTTTTACGCAAAATACCCGAAACACGGGACAACACGCGAGGGCGAAAGCCCGTGTTTCAGAGGGAAAGGGAAGAACCCGAAGGTTAAAAAAACCTACGAGGACCCGGTTGCACTTCCACTTCCATCTCTCCCCACGCGATGCAGTTTCCGGACTCGTCGAGGTGGTAACAGCGAATACGGTGTTTGCCCGAACACAAAAAATAAGCGTAGACATTCGGATATGGATTGGAAGCGGTCTCGGTTCTCTTTTCATGGGAATAAAAAGAAACCGGATTATCCGGAGTAACCGACCAACGTATGGCATCCAAGTTGGTTTCACATTCAAATCCTCCGGGACAGTAATGTTCTGTCGGCCAGGCTCTTCCCGTACATTGCCGAAAATCGGTTGGCGTTGCTCGAAGGAAAACCAGCCGAATGCAGTAAGGTTCCTTGCCCTCTGGTGTTAAAAGAGGGTATTCAAGCCGATACGGTTGCTGGATTTGGAACGTAGTTTCTTCTATTTTTAGGGATAGTGTTTTCTGCGATTCCTGTAGAACGAGTTCATGTGGTTCAGCTTCGTAGCATCGTTGTACTATCGTCTTGAGTAACGATACCCTGTCGTTTGTTTCCTGAAAAGTGCAATCAGTTTCGAAATTGACGCAGACACTAATCCTTCCGGTTTGAATCCAGAACTGTCTTAGTCTTCCATAATTAAAACAAAGGTCTTCTTCTCGCAGACCGAGAGTCGTCCGTTCTTCGATAGAAGAAGGCTTAAAAAACTCGAGTACATGGTTAAGCCACCATAAAGTCCGTGCATGTGCGAATTCTGTATCCGGATACTGAGTATATGTTATCTGTGCAAATTTTTTATTGTTTTCTTTATTGCAAAGAACTTGTACGTAGGAATTTTTCTCCTCTTGAGGAATGTTACTTAAATCGAGTCCGTCACTCAAATCTTCCGCCTTCAAACAAAGGGAATGATACCATTTCGTCTCCGTCTGCTCCGGTTCCGCACCATTTCCAATCGAACAAAATGCACAGAACAATAATATAAAACCAAGGGCGAAAAATGTTTTTTTCATTGTTTTCCTCCTTCTGGATCATAAAAAATATCATCAAAATAGAACGGGGATACTGTATACCAATCGGCGAAGGGTTCCTGACAGACATTGTATAGTGCTACCTTGTATTCATCAATCGTCATACCGATTGCCTGTGTAGGTCGAGCTTCGCCCCCTAACAATTCACACGCGCTATACACCTTCTTGTCATACAAAACAACCTGATGCATTATCCATGATTGTTCTAACCAATTTTTCGTACCAATCAGTTTAATTGAATTTGTTTGGAAAGGTCCCATAATTTCAAGGTATTGAACATCCTTTATTCCGACTACTTGAGAAAACAATATGACAACAGCAGATATCGCGCAACAATCAACGTTTGGCATTTTCATTATTTGCATAAGATTGCATTTCGATCCTTTGACATAGGAACTGTTTCCATACGTTTTTCCAAAATCCGAGTAAGCTTTTCGGGTAATTTCCGCAATCGCCTCATCTGGGGTCGTTTGGGAATTGGCCCACGAACAGGCATAGTCCAGCGCGGTTACCCATGGCACATACATATCATCTGAAATCGTATCTTCCACATTCCACGGATCTTTAGGAATATCCAGTACCGTATAAACCGTGAGTGGAGCGGTATTAAAGGTAATCATTTCGGTTCCAAGTAGGGTACCGTTGATTTGAGTAATACTCCATGTGAAGGAGCCGACCTCTTTACTAATACTATTCGATGTGCTAGAAATTGTATCGAAGGCAACGAATCCATCCTTGCCTGCAATGGTTTTGGTACCTGAAGAAACGCCGTCGGCACCGAATTGTATCGTTTCAAAATACAGACCGTTTATCGAAAGGGTATCACTGAAGGCACTCAATTGAAGGGATATTCCTGCAAATGCCGGTGGAACAACGAATCTCGCGTAAACGTCCACGTCCTTGTTCGCGAGGTAAAGCACTTCCCCATTACCGACAGATCCATGTTCGGGATCATAGTCGCTAAAATCATTTTGCGCAAGTTCTGGAGCTTCACGCTCGCAGTCGTTATTGCCGTCGTAACGAATATTTATGCCATCATTTCCAGTATTGTCAAGCCGGTCATAGTTGAAAGCCATATCGACTTTAACTTCCAGAGGTTTTAATGTGACGATATCCAGCGCAAGTATCTGGCCCGTTACGGAATGAAGGACTTTATACGTCAAAAAAGTTTCGCCCATGCCAACCACCGTAATTTCAACCGAGTTGTCTCCGATGGTGGGTTGTGTATATTCGAGTATTCCCTCTCCTCCAGAAAGTTGCACGATATACTGATCATACGGAATATCCGTAATTACATTCAGATTGGCGGTAAAAGTATGCCCATAATAAATCATTTTTCCAAAGGGTGTACCTACACCATCCGTCTCCACGGGATCGTCATAAACATCGATACTTCCATCATTATTTGAATCCACATCAATATCCGCGATGACGTATTTTGCTGGGAGGGATACATCGTCAATGTAGGGACCGAAGGACGGAATAACGTCATCTGCCGAAGCATCGGAGAATGTAACTGTACCACTACTCTGGGAGGCTATGAAGGTAATAGACGAAACCTTATAATTCCCTTCAGAAGCAGTATGTGTAACATACTCATCCTCTCCCACTTCTTCTCTGTATTGAGTTCCACCAGCAGAATAGGTAACGGAACTACTATCAATTGACAGACAAGCATATCGGTTTTTCCATTTGGGTTGATTGGCGTTTTCTGCGATTAAATCATTCAGGGAACTAACCGTTTCATCGTTGATATGTGTAATCGTGCCGGGAACTGTAACGCTTACCATGTTATCTTCCGCATAGTCAGAACGATTTCGCGAACTAAATGTTAGCGTATACGTCTCACCAGGAACTAGCTCGAAAGAATCCGATGTGATGGAAGTGCGACAACCACAGGCTTCACGACTAGGGTGACTTTCATCTTGTTGATGAGCGTCTGCATCAAGTTCCGCTTCGCCACCCTGAATTTCAATAAGCCCTGACCAACCTTCAAGGCTATTGTCGTTGATAATATTTCCTTCGTCGTCGTAATTACTCTGACCATTATTGAAAATCCACCACGGATGTCCTTCAGGAATTGGCGTCGCTTCAAAATCACCATTCGCGATAAGATTTCCTGTTTCGTAGATTTTAACATCAATGGAATTGGTAACGACAGGAATGTCTTTGCCTCCGACTTTTGCCTTAACCGTAATTGTATATGTACCAGAGGTTGCATAGGTATGCGATGCATCATCCGATGTTGTAGAATCATAATGGCTGATATTTGAATCTCCCCAATTGACTTCCCAATCAATTTTCAGATTTTCATTTAATTGCCCATTACTATTTAAATGCAATTGGTACGGCAAGTCCGAACCACAAAAACCATACGTTTCACCACCGATTGTGACTGGCAAAACGTCGGAGGTGTCGGGAGTCAATTTTTGGTTAGCGTTGGAGAACGCTTGGGCTTGCAGAGCCGTTACCTGTGTGTTGAAAACTTGAATATCCGTTATCTGACCATCAAAATATCGAGCATTATTATCCCCGGTCAATGCGGTCGAACAGGCTCCGATAATCCACGGAGCTTCCACAGAAATTGCCCCTACAGAATCCGTTCGAGTAGCAAATAATTCCCCATTACGGAAGAGTTTCCAGGTTGAACCATCGTATGTACCGAGAAGATGAACCCAACTTCCAATATCTTCGTCCGGAATGTCAGCACTGGCAAAATGATTCGCGCCATTCCAACTCCCGATTTCATACTTGCCGTTATTGATTCTGAGGGATATTTCACCCTTAGGATTTTGTGTAAATCCTTTTGTTATAATGTTTTGTATTCCATCTGCACTATTGGGATTAATCCATGCTGAAAGTGCGATTTCTCCAGTTATCTGCATTGATTCTGCATCGCCAAGCGTGACGTAACCATGATTATTGGTAAAATCCAGCACACTACCACGTGTCGTATCTTCCGCAAAATATACGCCGTTCTTGAGTTCGCCATTAACATTTCCATTGACTCCGTACAAAATACCCACGTCGCTGGAAGCGCAACTCCACCCCTCTACAGGCGTTGGCATAAGAATCTCACGCGGAGCGGCAAGTTCTTCTATCTCGGTTACAGACAATGCTTTGTCCGCAATGATGACTTCATCTATTCCACCTCTATAAAAACGCTCCGTACCGCTTCCAGACGCACCAATACACCAATTAGAGTTCAATGGCATTGCGCCAACAGAAGCTGTTTGAGAGGCAATTTCTACTCCATTCCGGTATAAATGCCAAGTGGTTCCGTCATACGTTCCCGCAATATGAACCCACGTTCCAACATCTTCCGAGGGAATACTCGCAGTTGCGTAATAATCAGCTCCATTCCACGCGCCGACTTGATATTGACCATTTATAATTCGAAGACTAACTTCTTTATTAGGATTACGTGTGTATCCATGAGCAATAATGTTTTGAGTCCCGTTCGTTGTCTCCGGTTTCACCCATGCAGCAAGTGTTATTTCTCCGCTAAAATTTAAAATTTCCTCATTTTGTAAATTTACGTAGGAATTACTACCATTCAAGGAAAGATAGTCTCCATAATCCAAATCCGTTCGAATTTCAGCATCGCCCTCAAATATGCCGTGCAACGCATTTTCATCGTCCAATAGTAAATTTTCCTCGTTATAAGAACAACTATAATGACAAATTGTTCCTCGATGCGTTTTTTGTGCTAATTCTTGAATCTGCGTTGCCGAAAGTGCCTGATTATGAAGGGTAACATTATCTAACATTCCATCAAAAAAACGTTCTCCCCTAGTCCCATCGGCTCCGATATACCAGTTATCATTTACTTGTAACGCTCCTACAGAATCGGTCACGGAGGCAACTTCAGTGCCATTGCGATACAACTTCCAGTCTGTTCCATCGTATGTGCCCGCAATATGAACCCACGCACCAACGTCGCTCGCTAGAATTTGTGTACGCGCTTGATGATTCGTGCCATCCCAACTACCAATTTCAAAATATCCATTATTTATACGCAAAAATACTTCCGCTTTAGGGTTAGTTGTATGTCCATGAGTAATAATATTACGAATTCCATTCGTTGCCTCTGCTTTTACCCACGCAGATAATGTAATCTCACCATCAAAATTCATTTCAGCAGGATTTCCGAGATTAACAAAATCTCCATCTCCATCTAAACTTAAAACATTACTGTTTAAAGTTTCGCTAAATAGAACTTCACTTTCTCCCAATACTACACAATTTTCCTCAGGAATACCATTTTCAAATGAATAGTAGCCAGTCAAATCTTCATATAGGTTGTTATTGGTAATACCAACCGCAGAAAGCATTTCTCTTTTTTCCAGATTTTCAATTCGTAAAGCACGATGCTTTTCGTTCTTTTGAGTACGAAAACTCTTCTGCCGATTGTTACATTTGAAAGGATTGTATAGCATTTTTATCTCCAATCGATGACAAATATCCAATTTGTACCGATATGTCAGATATATACTATGATACCGACATACTTGCACAAAATCTCCAAGCCAAAGAAATAGTGGCGCAAATTTTACAAAAAACTATTCCAATATTCCTTGTATTTGCATTTTAACATTTTTTAAAAGTAACCACAAGGGGGGGACGAAAAAAGAAGAAAATATTTTTAAAATTTTTTTCATTGAGCAATCTATACCACGGAACCTGTCGTTTTTGAAATGTTTTGTTGCATTTATTATTCAGAGCAAGAAGTATTTTTAATTTGGTAATTTTGATAATTTGATATTTTGATATTTTTTTAAGTGTGGTTACAGAATAGGTACGTTGGATACTACTCCATCGAAGCTATTTGAGTATATCCCCAAGCAAAATTAAAATTGGTTTTATTGGGTATTATATACATTTTCAATACATTCTACACTCGACACACAATAAATTTCCGTTTCACAGTCGTTTCACGCTGCTAAAACGATTACTAGAAGAACCGTCCTTCCCTAAAATTTCAAGTGGAATCGGTATATAAACATAGTATGAGACCAATTATATCCCGATTTGATTTTTATGTCTAGGTGAGGTTTATTATGATAAGATAAAAAATAAAAAGGCGTTCTCGAAGAATGAATCTACGAAAACGCCACTCATATCCGACTTCTGCGACATGGCGTATTTTATCCCTAATACACTATAAAATCCAGCTTCACCGTCATTTCGCATTACTGAACGACGACTGGAATATCACCCTTACCTGAATTTTAAAGTTGAATCAGTTATTCT
Source organism: Planctomycetia bacterium (assembly GCA_030527705.1). Lineage (GTDB taxonomy): Bacteria > Planctomycetota > Planctomycetia > Pirellulales > Thermoguttaceae > RGIG3701. The sequence goes on from JAUNAI010000040.1 coordinate 17,372, forward strand.
CAAACGCCTTATGCTTCACTAAAACCGATTTTTTACAATGTAACTTCCCCTTTATATGTAAAATCACCATCTTGTTTTATTTCATCCACCTCAATATAACTTGTTGTTATCTCAACAACATATTTTGAAGCACAAACCATTCATTACCGTCTGTTTCAAGATAAACAACAGGCACAGAGGGAGGCGAGGCGATTTTGTCGAGACGGAGAATATATCTAACTGCTTTGTCGGCGAGGATATTCATCTCCGTAGGACAAAAAAAGACATTTTTCTTTCCTAATTTTTCCACTGCGATTAAATAGGACGCGATTTTGGAATTCGTTGCACCATATTTGTGTTCTGCGCAAAGAAAAACAAACAAAAAGTCGGCGTATGAAGACGTACCGTTTTCAAGCTGATTGTTCATCTCCTTCAAAAATCGGCTTAAATCTTCGGGATACGCTTTCTTTTGCGCACGATAAAGGAGCATTTCTAGCATTCGTCGCTTATCTTCGGGAAAACTGGAGTGAATTATCGAGAGAATCTGTTCCGCATTGTCAAACTGATTCAGTTTGGCGTAACAAATCGCCAAAAACGCTTGCCCCATAGAAACGTTAAAAAAACTTTCCGTTGGGCATATTTCACAATACTTGACGTATGTTTTTAATAGTTCAATTGCCGATTCATATTCTCCCTGACGCAGAAGAACCATCGCTTTCCAGAAACACCATGTTTGATTTTCGAACTGCTGTTTTTCCAGAAAATCACAAGTTTGTCGGCATTTTTCCCAATCGTTCAGAAGGAACCAAGTTCCAGCGCAAATCGTCAAAACGTCTGGATTCTGCGGAGCTTTCTGGAGTGCCATTTTCAAATCACTATGGATTTTTTGTTGATATTCATCGTATACAACGTCCGAAAACTCGCAACGCATCGCACGAAACCTCGCCCGCCATGCGTAATAAATTGGCAAAGGTTCTTTCGCAATCAGCTCCCCAATCATGTCGACCACTTGCTCCACTTCATCCATGTGCTCATTTAACATAGGCATGAGTGTGCAAATTATTTCAGGTCTCCACCACTGACCGCAACAACTCAAATCCGCCATCAATTCCTGCCATTTTCCAAGACGATAATCGATAAAAGCGACATCGAAGAGGAAGAAATTTCTAAGGCGGATACTTTTTAGTTGAGCCAGCATGGTTTCGCATTTCAAGAAGTGTTCTCTTGCCCGTTCAAAATCATGCTGATTCCGCGCCTCAATGCCTTTTTGATACTCCATTTTGATTTCAGGAGAATCTAAAAAAACCCCCTTTAACGCATAATCATACACTTCTTTTTTGTGAAGGCGTTGACATGCCGTCGCAAACTGTATCCAAGCACTAGGCTCTTGCGAGTTCATTTCCAGACACAAAACTTTCATGGTATCATAGGCATTCTGCCACTCACCGGTTAAAAGATATGCAGAACCTAACTGAAGGTACAATCTTTCGGTCATCTCCGGTCGTTTCTGGATATTCTCTTTAATCCATAGAACCATCCGATTCCACTTTTGGTCTGCCGATTCGTTCTGGAAGGGTTTAAGATACGCGCGTAATTCTTGCGTTACGGGTCCTCCGCCTAGAGGCTCTATTACCAATTTGAAATAACGCTCTCGTGTCCACGTTCCCTCAAACATTTCGATTTCCTGTGCGAAACATGAAAGGGAAATTGACAAAATCCCATAGCACAATAATGCTAAATTGAAAAATTTCATCATGTTTATTACCTTATTTGAGTCGTTTTAAGTTTTTATATTTTGCTTTTATAACGTTGGTAGAAGTCACTTTCATTGAAAAGTTTTCCAAGATTTACTTTATATAAATGTTGGCGATGTATATTTAATATTGCTTATACACATCAATTTATAAAGTTTGTTCCATCCCAAAAATAAACGCTTGTCATGTTTACCGCAGAATGATAGCGAACGATTATATGTTCGGGTAATTCCAACTGTAACAATTTTGCAATTTTAATACCTTGCTCGTCAAGCTGATCAATGATTGGCGAACCTTCGTATTTTGGTAAATCATGGGCGTTGTATTCTTTAAGCCACGATGTTATTCGTGATTTTAAAGATTCAGAGAGGTTCAACTCGTCTAAAAAAACGAAGTCTCCGTCAACCGCATCACGAATCCCCGTTGTACTCATTTCTCCGTCTACATATAAATATTTGTGTTCCATAATGATACTCCATTATTCTGGTCTAAAAATCCTCGCCCTTCACCGAAGCCGGTACGCACTTGTCGGATGAACCAAAAACTTTATAGAAATTAGGGAACGGAATTTCAGAATTGTATACATATTGACAGGTCTGGTCTGACAGCGGCTCGCCAATCTTGTGAAACCGCCGCCAGACGATGGATTCAATACTCTTTCGTATCCGTATGCTCCGACGAGGGTTAATCATTGCAGCAAAACTGTTGCCTTTATTTCCGTTATTGTATAATCTTGAGCGTAAAAACTTATAAAACCTTCTGTCTCCATAACAAAATACTGAAAATGTTCCCATTGGCGATCTTTTAACGAATAAATATCAATATATATATATTGATAAAGATTCAAATCCGTGGCAAATTTAATATCCCCAACATTACTGAAAACAATTTGTAATACATCATTACAATTACAAACTGTGTTGGTACACTTAGACACAAGAACCTGAATACACACTTCTACGGTCTGATCCATGTAATTAATCGATATGGATTTTAATTTTCCTTGTATATTTTTTTCCGAAACAATGTCGTCCTGTGTCATGGTAAATATTCTCCAGGTATGTGTGAAAGTACTTCAAGGGGATTCTTTCCCGGTCCCCATTCATATACATGAAAATGAGTGTCTGGGATATTATCACGAATATTACCCGCATTATAGTCGGTTCGAGCTTTCAATCGGCCAAATTTATCGTAATGAGCTATCCAAGGTTTTTGTATTCCTATATCGTTGACATAGACGCCTCTTAACTCTCTGACACCAGGGATAACTTGCATGGGAGCTTTCTTAGCTAAATAGTATCCCGGAAAATCAAGCCTCCCGCACATATTATGCACCAGCACGCCGTTGTTACCAACGCAGTAGACGTGTTCGCCCCAGATTTCGAGGTTGTAAACGGTTTCCGGTCCGGGGCGCGGGA
>JAUNAI010000340.1 GCA_030527705.1 Planctomycetia bacterium
CTGCTTGCTTCTTGTACTTATTTTTCTATTTATTTAAATATCAAGAGTTTTTTGAGTGGGAAACAATTTACAGCCTTCCCTAAAAAGAGAGGCTGAGTTCTATCTTCTCAATCTCACATGCTAATTTACCGTCACTGTCGCGGAGGGGCTCATCAATTCCGTGTTCTGTCAGTAGACGGATTAAATGGAGTCCGTGTTATGGTGTGCTGATGGAGTTGTCTGTGCAGAGTAGGGGAGGTATTTCTCGAGGCGGACGGAGTATGGGGCAGTGAATGTGTAGGAAATTCCACGCCATTTCAGTTTTTTTTGACGGAAAATACAGAATATAGCAAGTGTATAAACGAATTGAGTTAATGGGATGGAAATCAATGTTTTTATAAGACGACGAAATGTCTGATGCGGAATTGACTTGCCCTGCGTACGGAGGTAAGCACGGACGTTATGGTCCATAATTAAAAACGCGCCTAACACGCCGAAAATATAGAGACAGAACGCTGAAAAATTCCAGAGTATCAGGGAAAAGTCGCGGAGGTAAAGGCCGATAATGCTGAGAAAAAGGGCGAGGAGAATGGGGAGGGTGAGTAAAAAGGCCTGAATTACGATACATATCCACATCGGATGGTACAATTTTGCCATGAGCAACTGACGCTTCACCCACGGATAAAATGCGGGAAGACCACACGTTTCGTGATTTACCATCAGGAGTGACGGTGTAACCAGTGTGTGGGAATTGAGTGCGCGAATTACAGAAAAAAGTGGTACATCGTCCGAAAGTGAGTGGCTCCAGCATGTTAAAAGGTCGGTTTTCTGAAAAACGTCGCGACGAATGGCGAGCGAGCCTCCCCACGGAATCTGACTGAAAACCATCTGGTTCACAGCTGCGATGTTCCAGAGCATACGGATAAGAGAACCAAAATTGTCACGTTCCGGGATATACCAGCGTAAGCCGGAAGTCGCAGAAAAATGAGGGTCCGAGAGCGGTTCCACAAGCTGATGCAACCAGTTCGGGGACGGTTGCGTGTCAGCGTCCAGAAGCGCAATGACTGAAAAGTCGCCGTCCAGTGCGGAAATGACGTGGACGAGCGAGTTACATTTCAGCGAACAGGTCTCTCGGTGCTCATTCGCGATGATAATTTTATATTTTCGCCCGGGATTCTGAGGGAGTTCTGAGGCTTTCAGTAATTTTTTTACGACGGTAAGGGCTGGATCTGTGGGGGAATCGACAACGAAAAAAATCGTAAAATCACGATATTTCTGGTTCAGCAAACCTTCAATACACGCATTCAGAGATGGATCCGCTCCGCGTAATGTTAAAATAACGGCTGTTTTGGGCTCGAAAGGGATACTGGAAGGAAGGTGGGAAGGTGGGAGGAGAGTGCGTGTGGAAGGAGAAAAGGGAGTCCATTCTTTATGGCACATTTTATGTAGAAACGTAAACATGGAAATATAATGAATCACGTCTATAAAAAATATTACGAAAAAATTCGCGACGGAAATGAAAAGGAAAAATTTGGTGATGTTCATCATGAAAATAATCGTATTCTTGAGGTTCTATTAATCACACATGAAAATTCTGCGTCAAGAGGTCTTTTCGGTAATCGTTTCAGTAGATGTGAAACGGCGAAAAAACGGAATTTTATTGTGTGTCGGATATAAATATGCTATCCTTCAGGTTTTGAAGGGAAAGTAAATGTAAATAAAAAATGGTTAATGAGCGTTTAAATTCCAGTTTCTGCCGAAACGTGATTCAATGATTTTCTGGAAAAGGAACATGAGTAAATCATGATCGACGGAGGGGCAGGGGAGGTGAGGAACAGCTTTCTGGGTGTTACTAGAGTCGAAATGGGAATCTTCCTGTAAATAAGCACGGAAAAGTCGCATCTGACCAGAAAAATTCATTTTAAACCAGTTTTCATCACAGGGAGGCTGCTCATTTTCAGGGGCGAAAACGGAATAATGCTCTACTGCTTCCTGAATGGTTTTCGCAATAATGTTCATCTGTGGCGGATTGGGATTCGTTAGATGATAGGTCTGACCGTGTAGTTCTTCATGAGTAAAAATATACATAAATACTTTGGCCACCCAGTCAACTGGAACGAGATTTTTTACTTCTGGGCCTTTCATTCCCATCGCGGAAATCGCGCATTTAGCACTGGTCGCGCCGAGTGAAAGCTGGCTGACGAGTGTGTGTACGAGTTTCAATGCCGCATAAAGACCACTGAGTGTGGCGGTATAACCATTCTGAGTGTCGCCGATTACGATACTTGGACGATAAACTGTCAGGGACCTAAAACCGAAATTTCGGACCATTTTTTCTGCTTCAATTTTACTCTGCTCATAATCGTTACGGAATTTCTGGCCGACATCACACTGGGTTTCTAAAAAAAATGGATTAGAGCCGGCAACGTACGCTGTGGAAATATGATGAAATTTTTGAATTCCTGCTCGCTGGCAGAGGTCTAAAATGGTCTTTAACCCTTCTAGGTTCGTGCGGTACGGTTCTTCATTCCGCTTTCCGTAAAATTCGAGACTTGCGGCGCTGTGAATCACGGTATCGACGTTTTCACGTATCCATTGAGCATCGGTTTCTAACCAGTTTTGACCAGTAAGGTCACCTTCGATAATGACGGGACGGAGTATGTGGAATGAGTCGTTTTCCCAGATGGAAAGAATGCTGTCAACTCGCTCACGAGCCTTCATTTTCCGTGTCGGGCGTACGAGTGTAACCACTTTTCTGCCAGAGGCGAGAAGTTCGCGGAGGAAATAGGAACCGAGCATTCCGGTAGAACCAGTCAGGAAAATGTATTTCGAGTGGTCAAGCTGGGGAAGTCGATGGAAATCCGAGCGTTTTCTGTTTGAATTGTTCATAATTTACCTCAGTATGAATTCCTTGTTTCGCATTATAAACAAAATTCATTTTTAAGCTTACCCGTGAAAGGTTATATGATAACAGAATCGGTAGCAGTATTGTAAATGTTTAGAAATTTCATAGTATAAAGTGTTAAAAATATTGAATTTTAGTGTGTGTTTATTTATATAATGTAATGATTTTTGGTGGTTTTTTTTCTGCTTCTTAAGAGAGGAGGGGACTCAAGAAATCCTATTTTTATGTAGTTCTGATAAATTTTCGATTGCGGGCTTTACAGAATTTCCTTTTTATGGTATATTAAATAAGAAGGGGACGAAAAATTCGCCCTGATTTCCCTATGTGAAAGGTGAGTTCCTGTAAACAGGGGGAAATGGATAAAATAGTTGATAAAAGAAGTTGAGATGGTTTCTGAGACTGAACTGAAACAGAAATGGAAACGGAGTGAAACAGAAACGGAATCGAAACTGAATTGGAAAGGAAAATTTGGGGTTATGAAGGTTAAAGAAACCGCTTTTATTTTTATTGAGTTTCAGAATGAATTCTGCACGCCTGGTGGAAAATTGTTTGAGGCGGTAAAAGGGGAGCTGGAACGGAATCAGACGATTGCCAACGCGCAACGGTTACTGGCTGGAGCGCGTGAAAAAGGGTGTTTGGTGATTCATTGTCCGTTCGTATTGAATGAAGAGTGGACAGCTTCCCATGCGTGTTCTGGAATTCTTTCGGGAATTCTTGAGAATCAGATATTTGCGCCGAATTCATGGGGACATGAGATTATAGACGCGATGAAACCGATGGAGGGGGAAGCTGTGTTGGAGAATAAACACACTCTCAGTGCTTTTAGCCATACGAAATTGGATGCAATTTTACGCGAAAATGGTATTAAGAACCTGATTATTTCGGGTTTTCTCACGAATGTCTGTGCGCAAGGGACTGCTTTTAGTGCCTATGATGCGGGGTATCAGACGCGGATGGCGTTGGATGCCTGTTGCGCACTGAGTCAGTCGATTCAGGAGTATGTCGAGATGCAGTTCGCACCGGTTCTCGGTGGGAAAAGTCTTACCGATGAGTTACTGGCGGATATTGCGTAAGAATATTAAGCAAGAATATTA
>JAUNAI010000341.1 GCA_030527705.1 Planctomycetia bacterium
AGACCGGCTTCTGAACGGTGTACTGACGCTGACGCACTTCCCACACCGGCTTCTGAACGGTATACTGAACCTGACGCTGGCGGCATTCCCACACAGGACGCATGACCGTATAGGTCACATTCTTGGTGCAAGTTTCCCAGACCGGGCGACGAACGGTATAATTTTCGGTACGCACACAATTTTCCCAAACCGGACGCTGAACGGTGTACGTTACGTCACGATAACAAGTTTCGGGAACCATTTTCGTGCATGTAATGGTTTTCGGAACACAAACACGCTCGGTAATATTACGGTAACAGGTAAAATCCTGCCGTTCCCACACGACCTTCCGGCAAGTCTTCATGACCGTGTGACACTCCATCTTCACGCATTCGTACTGCGGACATACTTTCACGCACGGAAAACACCGCGTCGCACCGCAATAACGAGCCTGAGCTGGAGACACACAAATCATTGCGAGAAGGAGTATCGACATTACCGATAATCCTAACACATTTTTCATTATTGCATCCTCCATGGACATGAACTCGATTCGGCTCCCTCCAGGAACCCAAAATCGACTATTACTCATCTAACTTTTCGGCAAAAAAACTCTTGCGGTCTTGATGTTTTCAAGCTAATCGGAAAAGTTTTTGCAAAAAGTCTATTCTGACTAAATACATTATACACCGCCAATTATCAAATTCCACTATTTTATCCAAATTTTCTTGTAAATTTTACCTCCCTATGAATTTATGGTTCCTATTGCACAAATTACGTAAAATATGCAGCTTGGGAAGGGGAATTGCAAAAATCTTTAGATTAGGGAACCTGATTTATTATCGGGTATGGGTCAAATAATCGAGTTCACAGCATCCTTTCTAAAAAAATAATTAATCTCATTGGACTAACATACTGGGGTTTTGTCTGTTTTATCGGTTTTTCTACATTTTTCAGTCAAGTGAAAATCTGCAAAATTGATAGAATTTAACAAATTTTCAGATATTTTCTTAATTATCCTAGATTAATATTTAGTGTATATATTTTTAGAAAGAGAATAAAAAGACTGATTCAAGAAAAACACAAGATATAATCACTTTACCTTAAAAAAAGTTCTTTAAATGGTCAATTTATACCTAAAAAGAAAATTTTCCATAAATATAAAAAAACACCCGAAATAAAAACTCCGAGTGTTTTTCTACTAAAAAACAAGTCGGGGCAAGAGGATTCGAACCTCCGACCCTCTGCTCCCAAAGCAGATGCGCTAGCCAGGCTGCGCTATGCCCCGTTCATTTTTATTATTCTAACTGAAAATAAATATTTTGCAAGGAGGGGGGGGCATTTATCTGACAGTTTTTTTTAATAAACGTGAATAAATTAACAATTCCGAGAATTTAGCGACTACTTCAGTACACACAGATGAAGTCGTACTGGAAGCACGGATGTCTCGTCTGTAGAAAATATTGAGTGTTTAAAACCCAATTATAATATATTACGTGATTCAGAAAAGTGTTATTTTCTGAAAGTTGCCATTTTTGTACACGATTGCGGATGAGACGTTCGGTTCGCAGTTAATCAATGTATACTTAAGTACGCGTAAATTAATTGGGAGACATCTTATTCAACGCGCATTTTATTTTACTGTAATTTTCCCATTATTTTACCGCTGAGCATAGCTCGGATTTCCAGCAGGACTAAAGGAGACGCTCAGCCAGCCATCGTGAAGAACCAGCTGATTGACCGTTAAGTCCGCAAAACGCGGATTGGCGAGAAATTTTTCAGGTAAAATATTTTTTTCTTCCGTTTTTTGGAAAATTTTGCTGAAAATACCACGCACTGCAACTTGCTGACCGACAGGAATACGCCCAATAAGGCGGACCGGTCCATCTCGTTGAGCGAAAATAGCTTTCGGGCCAGACTGAATTAGATAAGGAGCTTCCACCTCAAAATTTTTCCATTGACGTTTCCCAACACGGAGCTCCTGAACTGCGACACGAACGAGAATCATACTGTCGTGGATGTGAACCGTAACGGCATTTTTTTCTGCGAAAGTAATAAACAGTTCCTCTTCCGGTTCTGGTCGATTTTCACCCAATTTCAGATTCGGGAGCCGAGTGTGAATATGTTCGAGGAGCGTATCCACGGTGAAAGTGCGACCTTCCAGATGAAATTGCTGCAGGAAATTATTCAGCGTAGATTCATGCGCCTGAAAATTAATCATGCTATCTGCTGGTGGAACAGGACGTGGAGTAAAGGCGCCCGGATGTGAGTTTCCAGCCAGACGCATACGGATAACCGCGTCATTCTGCGTGGTCTGCGCGTCAACCTGCTCCAGATCTAGTTCAAGTCGATTAAGTGGCGTAAAAACCTTATTCTGAAGGAGGTCATTTACCGTATTTAGTTTTTCGTTGACCTGATTATCCAGATTCGTGCAGACTTCATTTCGGATTTTATATTCTGTCATCTGGCGGACCGTATGCTGTTTAGATTCCGCCTGATTTCGTGCGACACCGTTGGCGACGAAACCAAGAACGGGAATTGGGTCGAATGGAGTCTGAAGGTCACGGAGATGAATCTGATTTTCCACTTCCGCCACTGCTGGTTTCATGTGAAGTCCCTTATCTGAAAGGAGAATTTCTTTAAATGCAACGTACTGCGCGTCGGAATTGTTATAAACGGTCACAACATCCGGGGAATACGTCGAAGATTGCATGGAACCTTCCACAAGGAAACCGAGTCGGAACTGTTTTTCATCCGGAACCATACGGATACTGACGGTAGTGTTCGATACTCCACGTCCATAAACTGGACGGTTCAGAACGTTCTCCTGAATGGTACGTTCTTCTGCACCCGGCTGCGGAAGACTGGAGTTCAGGAAATCACGGGAAACGAAAAGCCTTAAATTAGCGTTTCGGTAAATTTTTTCGAGTGTTTTTTGTTCAGGTGTAAGCGGACGACGCTGTTCCAGCTCCAGTCGGCGTGATTCCTGCACGAGATGGTTTCCTGCCTTGATATCGTTCCCCATTTCATAATTTTCCGCAGAATACATAAGGTAATCTTCCGCGAGACGAACTGCGGCATAAGTCGCTAAAAGATGGTTCAGCTGACGGAATGCTTCCTGCGCGAGAAACTGTTGTTGCGACGCAGCAAGTTCTTCCGTCTGTAGGCGATTCATCAGTTGCCATGCGATTTCACGTTGCACAGAGGGGGAAAGTTCCGAAAAACGCAATAACACATTTAAACGTAGATAGGAACGCCACGTATCATGATACGGATGCGCTTCCACGAGTTCTTCCACCTGCGCAATTACGGAATCCCACTGCCTTTCGGAAACGGACGGAAATTTCGGCATGGGTGACTGAAGAATCCGGTCACAGTAGTACCAGAGTATCAGACGGCGCTGAAGGGTATAATTTGCCCGAATCAGTGCGGCAACCGTCGTTTTATCCGTTAAATAACGCTGAATTTCACGTGCTTCATGAACTTTTTGCGTTAATTGCGTAAGAAGTTCACGGCGTTGTGTGGAAATTTCCGTATTCTGGAAATCCCACTCCGTTAGCGGTATCAGATTTTCGTCACGCTGCGTAATCGCACGAATTAACTTTCCATTTCCGATTCGCCGTGTGGCTGTTTTACTTGCTTTTTTTTCCGTAATGGATTTATCGATTCCCGGAAAAGTGTGACTCAGCTCTTTTACAGACGTGCGGACTCCCTCACTCCAGTTTTTCAGCTCTGGTGTCTGATTCACTTCTTCCAATTCATGAAGAAGAAGAGCCGGGTTATACCAACAGGCCATATTATAAGACTGTTCCACCGCAGAATAATGCTCACGCTCCACTCCGGTTTCCGTCTCATTCTGAATATAACTGCCCTCATTTCGAATACGATTTTCCGGGGTTTTCGTACTCCCAGCACTTTCCGTACTTCCGATATTCCCAACGCCTTCAGAGGTTCTGACATTTCTAGCGTCTCCGACATCTCCAGCGGTTCC
>JAUNAI010000342.1 GCA_030527705.1 Planctomycetia bacterium
CTCACGAATGTTTAACGGTTGTGTCTCTAAACCCATTACGCAAGTGTCCACCCTGTTGGGAGGAACTTGTGGCTGTCTGTGCCGTGCAGCCGGGAAGGATAGGGATGGTAGGTAAAAGTTGGAGGAAAAAAGGTGAAAAAATGTTTAAAAAATTGGGGGACCGGGGGTTTACAAGTTCGAGATTTGAGTTATAATACATTTACTGTTTGTGTTTCAGCTAAAACATGTCGAGATGATTCACGATTTTCTGTTTTTTAGACGGTATTCATGGGTTAATCGACGAAATAACCAATAGATACATAGAAAGTGTATATGAGCGAAGTACTGAACCACGAATGCAGTGTTGCGGCCCTTTACTTGATGGATAAGGCACATGCCCCGGAAGGTGGCGCTAGTCGGTCTATCACAAATGAGAATGTCGCACCGCTGCTTCAACAGATGTTGGGAGAAATGCAGAATCGCGGTCAACTTGCCGCCGGAATTGCCACCTACAATCCTTCTCGACCCAACTTTCTGGACGTCTACAAAAATACTGGTACCGTGAATGAGGTTTTCAAGACCACACGGAAACGAAAATTCCAAGAGATTCTTCAAAATTACGCAGGTCGCGCGGGTATCGGCCATACACGCTATGCGACATCTGGACAGGACGACCCACGATTCGCGCAACCATTTGAGCGCACGCACGGACGCCTGTGGAAATGGTTCTGTTTCGCTTTTAACGGCACTCTTGCGAATTACCCTGAGCTACGCGACCGACTTCTCTCTAAGAGTCAGTATCATGTTGTCTTCGATAACGACGCGGAAATCATCATGCACACGCTGGCACAAGCTCTGCAGGGTGAGAATGAGCCGGACCTGAAGGACGTGATGGCGAAGCTGGCGGAGGATTTCGACGGTGCGTATAATATCGTCTTCATTGACGGTCTTGGCCGAATGTTTGCGTCGCGTGACCCTCGTGGAATTCGTCCTTTATGCTGGTCGGTTCAGGGGAATCTTCTCGGCGTGGCGAGTGAATCGTTGGCGTTGCAGAATCTTGGTTTCACGGACATTCAGCACTTCGAGCCGGGCGAGATGTTAATCGTTGACAAGGACGGTTACAAGATGGAACGTTATGCTCCGTCGCCGAAAAAAGCGCGTTGTTTCTTTGAGTGGATTTACTTCGCGAATGCTGCGAGCGTGATTGATAATCAGAGCGTTTATCTGTGTCGTGAGAAGTGTGGTAAGATTCTGGCGGAAGAAGAGGACATTCCGTGGGACGAGAATTCGATTGTCGTGCCGGTCCCGGATACCGCGAAGAGTGCGGCAGGTGGTTATGCGTTCCGAGCGAACATTCCGTTCTCGGAAGGTCTGTTGCGTAACCGCTATGCGGGCAGAACGTTCATTCAGAATGACGACACGCGTGCGTATGCCGTCCGGAGTAAGTACTGGATTATCCCGTCGGTGTTGGAGGGTAAGAAGGTGTTTCTCGTCGATGACAGTATTGTCCGTTCCACGACGTTGCGTGCGTTGGTTCAGCGACTGCGTGAGGTGGGGAAGGTGAAGGAGATTCACGTCCGAATCGCGTGTCCGCCGGTCTTGGCACCGTGTTATTACGGGGTGGACATGTCGACGGTAAAGGACCTTTTCGCTCCGGAATACATCAAGTCGGGCGATCCGTTGGAGCCGACGCCGGAGGTTCTGGAACAGATGGCAGAAGCGATTGGCGTAGACACGGTCCGATTCATGCCGTTACGGCGAGTGGCGGAGAGTATCGGGGTGGAAGAAGAGACGCTCTGTCTTGGGTGTGTGAATCGTGAGTATCCGACACCGCGTGGTACGGAACTGTATCAGATTGCGTTGAGGGAAGAGTAAAAGAAAACGACGGAAAAACAAGAAGCAAGCGTTCGTAGAACGCGATTAAAAGTTTTTTGGGAGGGGGTCTGGGGGAGACCTATTTTGCAAAAATGGTCTCCTCCCACGGGCGCAACGACATGACGGGTAGCAAGTTCCTCCCGACAGGGTGGACACTTGCGTAAAGCGTTTATCCTCATCACCCCTTTTAAGGGAGGTACCCCCGATAGGGGGGGTGGTTCATTGGTACAGCGAGCCAATGAACCACCCTCACAGAGCCCGAAATGGAGGAGCGGTACGTTCCGTAATTCGGGGTTGGTTGTGTTGCCGAAACGTTTTCATACCGTAAAAGTCGGAAAATCATGGGTAATTTAACCATACCCGAATTGCGTTCCCTACGGTCACTCCATTTCGGGCTCTATGGTTCATTGGGTTCATTGGTACAGCGAGCCAATGCCCCTCAATGACCCACTCCCCTAAAAGGGGAGGCTGAATAACAGAAAGGTTTAACATGAGTAAATTTGTATTCATCACAGGCGGTGTAGTTTCTTCTCTGGGTAAAGGTCTGACCTCCGCCAGTATCGGTATGCTTCTGAAAAGCCGAGGGTTACGGATTCAGATGCTGAAAATGGACCCGTACCTCAACGCGGAGCCGGGAATGCTGAATCCGATTCAGCATGGTGAGGTGTATCTGACGGAAGACGGAGCGGAAACGGACCTTGATTTAGGGCATTATGAGCGTTTTGTGGGTCAGAATCTTCATCGGTGTAACAGTGTGAGTGCCGGACGGATTTACTCGAACGTTCTGGCGGCTGAGCGTCGTGGAGATTATCATGGTGGGACGGTTCAGGTTGTGCCACACGTCACGAATGCGATTAAGGAGAACTGGAAGAAGCTGGAAAGTCCTGAAGTGGACGTGATTATGATAGAACTTGGCGGGACCGTCGGCGACATCGAGGGGCTGGCGTTTCTGGAAGCGATGAGACAGTTCCAGCTGGAGCGTCCGGACGGTGACGTGGCTTTCGTGCACATGACGCTGATTCCGTATCTGCGAGCGAGCGGTGAGATTAAGACGAAACCGACGCAGCACTCGGTCGAGAAACTGCGTGGAATTGGGATTCAGCCTGACGTGTTGATTTGCCGTACGGAGGTAGCGATTGAGGAGGAACACCGCCGTAAAATCGCATTATTCTGTAATGTTCGTTCCGAAAACGTGATTGTGGAACAGGACGTGGAGTTCTCCATTTATCAGGTGCCGGTCATGCTGATGGAGGAGAAGGTGGACCAGATTCTTGCACGACGTCTGAACATCGAGCTTCCGCCGAGCGACCTGACGCGGTGGAACGACATGCTGGAAAAGGTACGGAATCCAGAGGACGAGGTGAAAATTGCTGTCGTGGGGAAGTACATCGCGTTGACGGACGCTTACAAGTCGGTTTACGAGGCTCTGACACACGCAGGAATCGCGAATCGGGTAAAGATTAACCTCCTGAAAGTGGAATCGGAGGAAATTGAGGAACATGGCGCGGACGCTATTCTGAAGGGTGTGAACGGTATTCTCGTGCCGGGCGGTTTTGGTAAACGCGGGATTAACGGTAAAATCGCAGCGATTCAGTACGCGCGTGAGAATGATATCCCGTTCCTCGGAATTTGTCTTGGTCTTCAGTGTGCCGTGTCGGAATTTGCGCGGAATGTCTGTGGAATCGAGAACGCGGGAAGTGCCGAGTGGATGGAAGAAGGAAACATCGACCTAGACCGAGCGGTCATTGTGCAGGTAGACGCACAGGCGAACGTCGTTGAGACGGACGGTGTGAAACGGCTTGGTTCCTACGCCTGCTGGCTCCATGACGGAACGAAAGCTCGCTCTGCATACGGAGCGGAAATGATTCGTGAACGTCACCGACACAGTTATGAAGTGAATCCGAAGTTTGTGGAACGTCTCCAGTCGGCAGGAATGGTCATATCGGGCAACAATCCAGATACGAATCTTGTCGAGATGATTGAATTGCCGAATCACCCATGGTTCGTAGCAACGCAGGCGCACCCGGAATTTGCGAGTCGTCCAGTCGACGCACACCCGCTCTTCCGTGATTTCGTTGCGGCTTCGAAGAGTCAGAAGTGATAAAACCTC
>JAUNAI010000343.1 GCA_030527705.1 Planctomycetia bacterium
TACTTGGGAAGGAATTTCCGTAACTCCTCCGAAAATCTCCCAATTCTTGTAAAAAATCCGAAAAAATAGGTTGTACCCTATTGACATGGAGAAAAAGTTTGTTATAATATACCTATCAAGACTGGAAAAAGAAAAAGTCCAGTACCACAGAAACCCTGAATCCATTAAGGAGAAACATTATGAAATTCATCTGCAAAGCGTGTGGTTATATCCATGAAGGCGACGAAGCTCCGGAATCCTGCCCGGTATGTGGCGTTGGTAAAGACATGTTCGACGTGATGGAAGCTCCGGCGACCACGGTCGGTGAAGGTTCCTGCTCGAAAATGAATCTTCCGTCTTTCGTGACCGTCCACGCGATTGGTGACGGTAAAGTGGAAGATGCAGAAGTGATGGCCGGTCTGCGTGCCCATTTCAGTGGTGAATGTGCGGAAGTCGGTATGTATCTCGCGATGAGCCGTCAGGCGGATCGTGAAGGTTATCCGGAAATCGCGGAAGCGTATAAACGGATTGCGTTCGAGGAAGCGGAACATGCGGCGAAGTTCGCGGAACTTCTTGGTGAAGTGGTCGCTCCGTGCACGAAAACGAATCTCCAGATGCGCGTTGATGCTGAAACTGGCGCGTGTGCGTCGAAAATGGATATTGCGAAACGCGCGAAGCAGCTCGGTTATGACGCGATCCATGATACCGTTCACGAAATGGCGAAAGATGAGGCCCGTCACGGCGCGGCGTTCGCTGGTCTGTTGAACCGTTATTTCGGTTAAGAAACACTGGAATAAAATCCGACTGAAACCGGAATAAAGCCAGAAGAGGAACCGGATAAAATCCGACTGAAACTGGAATAAAAACCGGAGGTAGAGTTGGAAGTAACATGAAAGCCTGTAACTATGACATGGAAAGTGTCACAGTTACAGGCATGTTTTATATGTTTTTACATTCTTTCAGAACTTTCATAAAACCGAAACGTGCGGAGGGAGACCGGCTTCATCGGAATCTGGACGGAAGCGGCCTGAGCACGGAATTTCTCGCCTGTCACTGTATCTACGAGAACACCATCTGGCAGATTATCCACGCGGACCGTCGTTGGTTTCCAGCCTAACTCGTAGACCGCGTACCATGTCCCGGATTCTGTTTCATTTCCAGTCTTATCACCAGTCTTATCCTCCATTTTCATTCCGGTTACTGTAATTTTCCGCACATATTCCTGACCGTACTTTTCCGACTGCGGCACCAGCGGAGAGCGGGTCGAGCGGACTGGGACCGTTGGAGACCTGAAACCAGAAGCCGTCTTCCGGGAGACGCGGACGCGGACCGGTTCCACGATGCCGTTTCAACTCACAGAATCGGTCATGTAGAAAGAAAAGCTCCGCCCAACGTTCCATTTTTCCGGAAAGCGGGTACTTCAGAGACTCGGGATTATGGTTCACATACCGTCCGACCGCGACATCTCCACACGCCTGACCGGTCGCGAATCCCGAAACCGTCTCACACCCGCCGTTATGCAAGAAAAATGAACGACTAGTATCTTCCGGATACTCCACCCATAACACGTACGGCTTTCCTGCCTCTAGTCCACATCCAGCCCCCAGTTGATACGCGAAAAACTGCGACGTTTCCGCTTTCGGCTTCAGAACCCGACACGCACTCCCGAAAATCTCGACCGTCGAGGAACACTTCTCCGGAAACTCCGCGTCCGGTATCTGTTTCCCGCAATCAATTTCCTGAATAAGCTACAATTTTCCGAAAACCATCGGAATAGAGGCTTCATTCTGTGTATCTTGCGCAAAAACATTTCCGCACATTATAAGGAGACCGAAGAAAATGAATAAAATGGTCAATTTTCTCCAATTCAGTATGTGTAACATGAGAAACTCCGTGAAAATGGTAGGATATAAATTTTAAAGATAACCTATATGTTATATAGGATGCCTAAATTATAAGAAAACTCCTCTTTTTTGTCAAGAGGCTGGGAAATTTTTTTCAAAAACTTGTAAAATACTCCTGCTCGCGCCTTTTTTTCGTTTCTGGGGGGTTTACAAAACGCAAAATTTATGATAAACTAAAGAAATACAGCGTGTGGTTTCATGCGGAATCACATGATATTATTTATTATTTTCGCGTCAGAATTCCCCGAAACAGGAACTTCTAGAAAGTTTTAGAAAGCTCCAAAAAGTTTTAGAAAGTTCCTGAAAAATCCAGAAGTCACAGGAGTTTATATGCCTCCACATTATATTTTTGAGATGAATCGCGTTGGAAAACGCTATGGTGAGAAGGTCGTGTTACAGAATATCAGCCTGATGTTCTATTACGGTGCCAAAATCGGTATCGTCGGTGAAAACGGTGCTGGTAAATCAACGCTTCTGAAAATCATGGCGGGAATCGACAAAGATTTTGAGGGGGAAACGAAACTCGCGAAAGGGATGACCGTCCGATATGTCGCGCAGGAACCGGAATTGGAGCTGGACGCGACCGTGCGGGAAAATCTGATGACGGCAGTGAAGCCGATTACGGATAAAATCGACCGTTTTAATGAGATTTCCGTTCTTCTCGGTGACCCGGACCAAGAAGCGAATTTCGATAAACTGATGGACGAAATGGGACGACTTCAGGAAGAAATCGACCATCTTGGCGGTTGGGAACTGGATCACCAGATCGATCTGGCGGCCGACGCGCTGGTTTTACCGCCGGATGAGGCGATCGTGCGGAAACTCTCTGGAGGTGAACGCCGACGTGTCGCACTCTGCATGGCATTACTGGAGAAGCCGGATCTTCTGTTACTCGACGAGCCGACGAACCATCTGGATGCGGAAACGATTCAGTGGTTGGAAGGCGCGTTACGCGACTATCCCGGGACCGTCATTATCGTGACGCACGACCGTTATTTCCTGGATAACGTGACGAAATGGATTCTGGAACTGGAAAACACGATCGGAATTCCGTTTGAGGGAAATTACTCCAGCTGGTTGGCGCAAAAAGCGGAACTTCTACGTGTGTTGGAGAAGAAAGAGACTCAGCGACAGAAAACGCTCCAGCGCGAACTGGAATGGATTCAGATGGCGCATAAGGGACGGAAACAGAAGAATGAAGCGCGAATTAAGTCGTATGAACAGCTCGCAAGTCAACAGACGATTGACGACAAGAGCGACGCGATTATCCAGATTGCGCCCGGTCCGCGACTGGGTGAAAAAGTATTACAGGTGGAGAATGTCTCGAAAGGGTATAATATCGCCGGAAACGAGATTAAACTTCTCGATAACGTCAGCTTTAATGTTCCGCGTGGCGCAGTCGTCGGTGTAATTGGACCGAACGGAACGGGAAAAACAACCCTTTTCCGCATGATTGTTGGGGAAGAAACTCCGGATTCCGGTTCCGTCTCTCTGGGCGATACGGTTCAGCTTGCGTACGTAGACCAACATCGAGACGCGCTGGACGATACGCGGACGATTTTTGACGAAATCACCGACGGGAAAGACGTCATCGAGCTGGGAAAAGCGAAAATGAACAGCCGTGCGTATGTTTCACGCTTTAATTTCCGGGGAACGCTTCAGCAGAAACTTGTGGGACAGTGTTCTGGTGGTGAGAGAAACCGTGTGCATCTTGCGAAACTTTTGCGACGTGGCGGAAATGTGATTCTGCTCGACGAACCGACGAATGACTTGGACGTGAACACGATGCGTGTACTAGAACAGGCGATCTTGGATTTCAGTGGTTGTGTAGTGGTAATTAGCCACGACCGATTCTTCCTTGACCGAATCTGTACGCACATGTTGGTATATGAGGGAGACGGAAAAGTTCGATGGTTCGAAGGAAATTTCGCAGAGTACGAGGAACACATGCGCGCGGAAAATCCGAATATGATGGTCAATCGGCGTAGTAAGTATAAGAAAATCAAGTAATACATCTTCATAAAATCAT
>JAUNAI010000344.1 GCA_030527705.1 Planctomycetia bacterium
GTTGGCATGTTCCTGACATGATTTCACATACTAATATCCATACGAATATCGCTGACATACATGCACTGAAGCTTCCAATCATTATGAAAATTAGTCCAATAAAACGATTTCCCATTTGTTCTGATTCTGATCCACACAATCCTGGAATGAATCCGAGCAAACCAATCCCCAGCACAACCCAAAAAAAAGGAGTTTGAAGATATTCGCCAACAGCTTCATTCAATGGAAGTGGAGTGGAGGTATCAATGTAGGGATATCTGTAACATTGCAAAACAAGCTCTAAAACAGAACCTGCGATAGTTACGATAATTACGCTAATAATTCGTCCGACCATGAGTTACCTCCCCGAAATTTGAAGGAGTGTTCGTGCTCCCATACTAATCAAGTGATGATACATATCACTACCTTGAGGAGCAAGGTCAAGTGCAGTACCACACGGTTCATTATGAATAGATGAAAATGTCGCATTTATATCAATTTGCGAGTATTCCTTACGATTTCTGATATAATCCAAAAGCTCAATATTGCCACTTGAAACAGCGCAATGAATGATATTTCTGCCTTGATAGTTTTCTAATGCCTCGACATTATATTCGTCTATTAGAAGTCGAACTGCCTGCATTTTTCCTTCAAATACCATAATCATCAAAGCATATTTCAAGTCAAGTTTAGACCAGTCTGAGATTGTAACTTTGATCTTATTTGCCTTTGTCGGCTCGTCGTTATACTTTCGAAGAAGTGAAAGAAGAAATTTATTGTCCATCTAAATCTCCTGTAATAGATGTTGTTCCAAGTGGCGTCGCCCTCGCTCTTACATCAAGAAACAAAAAAGGGAGTACGCCAACGCATCCCGGAACGAAGGTCTTCCACAACCCCAGCAAAACAGACGCACGACGAACTCCCCAAAAGGGAGCCGAACGCACTCTTGTTTTACTGATATATTAAAAAACAGACCGATACTACATAAACAGATCGACCCTATCGCTAACGATATGAAATTTGTGGAAGTTTTCGTTCCGTTAAGCGAATTCGTGGGCAAACAAAGCCCTATATAATGATTTATTTTATATCACAAGTGTGAAAAAGTCAAGAGACAGGGAAAGATTTTTTATAAAATTTTAAGAAATTTATTTTAAAGCGGATAGTAAAATGTGCACCAGTGAACCAATTCTGCGTAGTGTGTAAAATTTATATTGCTCTAGGGGATTGGTGTAAAATGGAGTGAGTTTACTGGTATCTACTTTCGAAACCCGGTAAAAAAGACTGTTCGGTGAGAAGCGGTTATGATAGTGTTCGTTTCCACAACACACACTACGGAAAATATGAAATGTGTGCGATAAATGAGACTGCCGTGTAATGTGAGAGAATTTCTGGCTGGGTATATTATTTTTTAAAATTTCTTCTAAATTATCTTAATTTCCCGAATAATTCTTGACGTGTTTTCAACTTTTCGTTATAATAAACGTGAAAATTGGGAAAATCTGCATAAAGGTCGGATTTTGACAGGTACTCAAAAACGTATTAAGGAAAAAATATGGATATTCGTGGAACGCTGACGGAAAAAAATTTGGTTTTGGCGTACGTTGTAAAGTCGGAAAATAGTTGCCGATGTCAGCTTTATGCGGCACAGGCGGTAACGGAAGGCGATTCAGCCGCGGTGGAGCTTTTCAATGAAATGGCACGGGAAGATGCTGAATGTGCACGAAGTTTTCTGGCATTTTGTCAAGGGGGAAAAGTGACGATTTCCATGACACTCCGAGTTATGGATGTGCAGAAAACATCTGAGAATCTCCGTTCTGCAGCGAATTCTGCACGTGAATTATGGGCGGAATGGTATCCGAAATTCGCGGAAGAGGCACGCTCAGAGGGACTGGACGAGCTGGCGAATCATTTTCAGGCAGCTGCGTTTTCGGGACGGCAACAGGAGTTAAAATTTATGCAGATGCTACAAAAATAGAAGAGAAAAACGGAAAAATACAGGAAAAGTAAACGACCCAATCGCGAGAATTTATTTTATATTTTTATATCATGTTAATGCAACAAAAATGTTTTCCTTGCCTTTTCCGTCAGGCATTGGACGCAGCGGAATTACTTACGACGGACGTGAAAAAGCGTGAAATGCTGATTCGAGGCGCGGGGCGAATCATGGCGGAAACTAACTTCTGTCGTACGCCGCCGGAAATTGGTCAGGAACTCCATGCGATGATTCGTGAGGTACTGGAAAATGATGACCCGTACCGAGAAATTAAGGCGGAAATTAATTCCATTACGAAAGAAATCCGGCCGACATTACGAGAAAAAATTGAAAAGTCCGAGAATCCACTCGAGACTGCGTTACGATTCGCGATTGCGGGAAATGTGATTGATTTTGCGACTTTTAAGACTGTTTCTGCCGACAAAATCATAAAAACTGTGGAAGAGGCGGCAAACAAGCCGATAATGGGAGTGGATATTTCTGCGCTGGAGGCGGAATTGCAGAAAACCCAGACGCGTACGCTTCTGTACGTCTGCGATAATTGTGGTGAAATCGTCTGGGACGCACTTCTGATTGAGCAACTTCAACGGTATGTTTCCGTGACGGTTGCCGTCCGTGGTAGCGCAGTGGTGAATGACGCAATTTTGGCGGACGCGGAATTGGCGGGGATTACGGAGATGTGTCCGGTAATTACCACAGGTTCTGATATTCCAGGAACGGTTGTCGCGCTGAGTTCCGAGATTTTCCAGCAACATTTTCGCGAGGCGGATGTGGTGTTGGCGAAAGGGCAGGGAAATCTGGAAACATTACAGCCTTCCGTGCGGCCGGTACTTCATCTTTTCATGGTGAAATGTCCGGTCGTGGAACAGTGGATGAAACTTCCGCGTGGTGCTCTGGCACTCCAATGGATTCAGGACGCGGATTACATACCAGTTCTAGAAAGACGTTTTCTTGGCTGGTAAATGAAAAATGCTTGGGACTGGTAAATGAAAAACGTTCTTTTACTAGTTAAAAAGGGTGTTTGGGCGGAAAAATAGAAGATGGGTAAAGGATTGGCTTATGAGAGATCTGGACCGTTTTGATAAGCGAAATGTGATTCATCGGATTGACCGAAATGACCCGGAGCCGGAGTATAAAGGTTCTTTTGGAAGTACGATGGTCCGTCTGATTGTGTTAATTTTAATTCTCATTTTTTTTGGTTGGGGAATGTGGGAACTCTCACAACCTGCCAACATCTGGATTCGTGAACATGAAATTCAGAGGACGGAAAGTGACGTGCGTCTCATTCATGAAGATGCGGAACGTGCACGGAGGCAGTTGGCCGCTCCTAAGGAAGTGACGGTGGAATCACTCATTTATAAATGTATGAATGATGATTATCAATTGAGTGAAGATGAACGTGCTTTCGTTAAAAATGGCTGGGAACGCTTTATTTCTGGCTCAAAAATCACGGACACTGAAAGTCTTCTTTTCCGTATACGTATGTGTTATGATGAAAACGGAAACATTGTGGACATTCCTGTCGATGAATGGGAAACGCGAAAAAAAGAATATGAAGAAATGCGCCACAAACAGATGTTGCGTAATGATCCGAAAGTGGATATTGCTCGCACGATTGTCGAGGAACATGCTCGTAATTTCGTTGAAAAAGAAAATACCATCGAGGGGGCGGCAGCGAAAGCTGCTGATAAAGAAAAGCGTGCGCGTTATGACCGTCGTTCGAATCGTGAGCTCGTCAGTGATTTAGTGCTCGAATTTAACGAGAGTTTTTATAAAGGGGAATCACCGTACGCGGCTGCTCATGCGGAAGAAGATGCAGAAATGGAAAAAGCGGAAGATGCTAAAGAAGCAGAGGTGAAAACTGAAACGGAAGCAGAAAACGCGAAGGCCGAAACGGAAGAAGCTATGAAGGCTAAAACGGAAGAA
>JAUNAI010000345.1 GCA_030527705.1 Planctomycetia bacterium
AAAGGTGTCAGAAAATAAAGAGACAGCCGATCCGTCCGAAAAGGTAGAAACGCAGAAAGATACGGAAATTGCGGGAGAAAAAGCTGAAAATGCTCAAGTCGTGCAGAAAGAGGCGAAACTGGAAATGACGTCAGAAGCGGAAGCTGAGGTGACGCCAGAAGTGAAACCGAGTGAGAAAACGGATGTGGTGGCGACGCTCCCGAGAGCGGAACTGATTTCTGAATCGGAAACGCAAGAAGTACTGGAAGCGGTAGAACTGCCGGACTTGCCGAGTGTTCCGGGAGAAGGCGTGGGTGAAAATACGGGTGGAAATGCAGGTGAAAGTGCGGAAAATGTCACGGATAGCTCGGATTCACTGATGGAACTGACGCCGCCGAGTCTGGATAGTCTGACGGATACGGGAGAAGGCGGAGGAGTCGCAGAAACTGTGGAAAGTACGCCGAAATTACCTGAAACTGCGTCGAAATTGAGGGGAAAACGTCGGCGAGTGCGCCAGAATTACCACAGACGGCGGAAGAGTTATCGGAAATTGCACCGGAATTACCGGAGGTAGAAGAGGGACAGGAAACGGACTCCGGGAAAGATGTAACTGGAAAAGAGTTATCCGAAAAAGAATCTTCCGGAAAGGAAGGGACGGAGGCGCAGGAATTACCGACGTCGTTGGATTCTCTGCCGGAAATTCCGGGTGGAATGCGGGTTCCGACTGATGAAGAAGTACTGAATGATGGTGAGGTGGATAATACGCCGAGTAGCGGTTCACTCCGTCTTTTACCGAGTGAGGAGGCTGAGAAGACGGCGTTGGAGTTACCGACGGAACTGGAGGCTGAACTCGATACGCTCGAAGAAATGCCGGAAACGGAGAAAGAACCGGAACCGCGTGAGCTGGAATTGTCATTCGAGAATGAGTTGTTCGAGAATGTGGAATATCTGGCACGTAATGACCGGATTCCGCAGGCGCTGGAGCTTCTGGACGAGATGCGGAAGAAGTTTCTGGATAATCCGTTCGTGTCATTCCGCGTGAATATCGTGGAGGGAGATATTCTGATGATTCTGCCAGAACCGGACGTACAGCAGGCGTTTCGGAGTCATCGTCGGGCAGCAGAGCAGGGTGAGAAACTGTTAGATGGCGGAAAAGTTGTGCGCGGACGACGTTACCCACTCACTACGTCGGAAAAACAGGCGGTTCAGGAACTGTTACTGGATGCATGGCTCGGTGTCGCGAGTGATTTAGCGTCGGGTGACTGGGACCAGAAGGTGAATAACTGTCAGAAATGGCTTCAGAAAGCGAAAAAACAGATTGATTTACTGGTACCACCGACGAAAAAAGAGACGACACGGGAAATGGTGGCCCTCCGTTATCGGACGGCTTATCGGACACTGAGTATCGCGCTTCTGCTCGGTGAAGAGGTGGATATTACGGACGACGCGAGTCGGCTGATTTCAGCAGGACAGGAGCAACTCCGAGTTGCGGAAAGTCCACAGCATTATTTCGACGTGTGTCTGGAAACGGCACTTCTTCTGGACGATGCAGGAACGGTTAGCATTCTGCGTAGTGAAGATGTGGCGGCTCAGCGTTACCTTACGCGTGCAATTGCGTTGATGGAACGCGTTAAAGAGGGATATGAGAAGAAAAATAAGAAGCTGAATACGAAAGAAAGGTTCCTGCTTTCCCAGCTTTATTACCACATGGGACAGGTTCTGGCGTGGCGTGCGAATCGTCTGATGGCAGAAAGTCCGGAGAATATCGAGACGGTGAATCAGAAACGTCTGAAACTTCATGAACAGGCGATTGTGTGGTACGGAAAATCGACTCCGCTCCTGATGGAAGTTATCCGGACGAAAGAGTGGAAGGATTTATTACAGTTAAGCCGAATCATGAATGGAATGAGTGTTTCATATATGGAAATGTCGGACACGAAACGTGCGTTGGTGTTACTGAAAACAGGCATTTTCTGTCTGGAACAGCATGTGGCAGACCATCCGGAGGATAAATACCAGCTGGTGGTACCGTATCGGAATATTATCCGCGTTCTAGCCTATCAGGGAGAACGTGAAGAACAGGAGAAATACCAGAAAAAGCTCGATTCACTCGGAATTTAGGGACGGAAAGAGGAAAAATCATGCTTATTCTCGGCATTGACCCTGGGATTAACATTACGGGTTACGCGCTGATTGAGAAGTCGCGACACTCGAACGTGTTAAAACTCCGTGAAGGTGGTGTGATTCGTGGAAAGGGGAAAAATTCCTTGCCGGAACGGATTCAGGAAATTTATGTGAATTTAGCGGAAATCATCGAGCAGTGGAAACCTGATGCGATGTCGCTCGAGGAGGTTTACTCGCATTACGAACGTCCGAAAACGGCCATTATCATGGGACACGTACGGGGCGTTATCTGTCTGGCGGCCGCACAGAATCATATCCCGGTTTTCAGTTACTCCGCCACAACGGTTAAGAAAACGCTCACTGGAAATGGACGTGCGTCGAAAATGCAGATGCAACGCGCGATTCAGCTGGAATTCCACCTTCCGAATGTTCCAGAACCGCCAGACCTCGCCGACGCGCTCGCGATTGCGATGTGCCACGGTTTTCATGCTGAGGCAGTTTAAAATGCTCGAGTTTCCAGTGGGAACTCTTCAGTGTTTCCACTGGAATTTTAATCTGTATTTACTTTATATTCGTAACTTTAACCGTCCGTCGAGCATGTCGGGTAACTTTTTCTGAACTGCCTTATAAATTGCGTCAGTCGTGCTACGTGCAGTAAAATGCGACGCGATGATGCGCTTATTTTTAAACCGATCACGACGTGTAACGACGTCGTCCAGATGGATATGACCGAACTTGTGAATCTTGCAGCTCTGGTGCTGGTCCTCCGCGAAAGTCATTTCCATAATGAGCGTTTCCGCCTCATAAAAAATCGGATTTTCGTCCAGTCCACGGTAATTGGAATCCCCAAGATACGCCACTTTCGGTACTTTAATTTCATAGGAAATCTCCGTCCCTTCATCCTTCAGACGCTTAATTTCCTCGCCTGAAAGGGTGAGAAATTCCGGGCGGAGCTTCTTTCGACGGTCATAAACCACGTAACCTAGTGAATCGACACGATGTACCGTCTGAAACGCTTCCACGACGATTTCACGCGACAGTTCTACCGACTCACCCGGCTGAAGACCGACCAGTTCACACGGAAACGCGCCGTAATCAAGATGCTCCCACGCACGCAGAAGATAGGTGACTGGCTCGACGAAACGCTCTGGCATGAAAATCCGCGGCGGTTCCATTTTCATCATGCGTCGCCGTGCCACATAATTCGGCATCATCGCTAGATGATCAAGATGTGTGTGTGAAATGAACCAGTTCGGCGTCCCCATAAATTCCCACGGGTGAGCACCGAGGTCGAAACCAAGATGGAATTCCGGAATGTGCCAAAATGTCTGAATCGCAGCGCGAGAAAAGCCCTGAATAGTGTAATTTTCACACGAAATCTGTTTATATGGAATGTCACGCATGTTAAAAATAAAATAATATATAAAAGTTACTGCGATGTAGTTGTGATTAAAAGGTTTTTTGAAGGGGGAGTGTGAGGGGGAAACAATTTTTCAAAAATGTTTCCCACCTCACGAATGTTTACCGGTTTAGTTTCTGAACACATTACGCAAGATTCCACCCTGCGGGAGGAAGTTGCTACCCGGAATGTCGTTGCGCCCGTGGGAGAAACCATTTTTGCAAAATAGATTTCTCCCAGACCCTAAAACGGCTAAATTATCGCATTATGTTGGGCGGTCCTTCCGCAAGTCGTTTCGCAACGCGTAACGACGGTGAAGCGAAATTGCATGCCAGGTCGGGATTAAAAAATTCCAAAAAAACTTTTAATCGCGTTCTGCGAACGCTTGCT
>JAUNAI010000346.1 GCA_030527705.1 Planctomycetia bacterium
ATCGGGAATAAGTTGAAATTAAATATCCAGAAGAGGGAAATAAAATGACACTGTTTCTGTTGGGAATTGTGTTGCTGGTCGTGGGATATTATACCTATGGTCGCGTTGTAGAAAAGATTTTAGGACCGGATAACCGTGAAACGCCTGCGATTGCGTGTCGGGATGGTGTGGATTACATCGTGTTGCCACACTGGAAGAACATGCTGATTCAGTTGTTGAATATCGCTGGTGTGGGTCCGGTGATTGGTGTAATTCTGGGGATTAAGTTCGGTCCGATTGTGTTTCTACTCATTCCGATTGGAAACATCCTCGGTGGCGCGGTCCATGATTTCGTCAGTGGTATGATTTCCATGCGAAATCAGGGGTGTAACCTTCCGAAACAGATTCAGATGACGCTCGGAAAAACGTATTACGCGTTTATGACCGTGTTTCTCTGTGTGATTCTGCTTCTGGTGGTGACTGTATTTATTAATGTGCCGGCGAATCTGCTCGTGAAACTCATGCCCGACGCGAATCCGAGTATGTTGTGGGGATTTATTGGACTGATTTTCCTTTACTACATTCTCGCGACGCTCTTCCCGGTCGATAAGATTATCGGTAAAATTTACCCACTTTTCGGTGCGATGCTTCTGATTGGAACTGCGTTACTTGGTGGGTCGCTCGTGTGGAGTTATTTCCAGCCGGGAGCGGTTAATTTCCTGTCGATGACGGAAGAAATGAAAGCGATTGTGCCTGCGCAGGGACCGATTGTGCCGTGTCTTTTTGTGACGATTGCGTGTGGGATTCTTTCTGGTTTTCATGCAACGCAGTCGCCGATTGTTGCACGTACGATTATTTCGGAGCATAAAGCGAAAGCTGTCTTTTACGGAATGATGGTTCTGGAAGGTGTCATCGCCATGATTTGGGCGGCTGGCGGAATGGCGATTTATCACCTCTTCCCCGAAACGCTCGCCATGGACCCCAACACGGTTCTGATTCGGATTTCGGAATACTTCCTCGGTAAAAACGTCGGTATTCTCGCGGTCGTAGCGGTTATCGTGCTCGCAATCACGACGGGCGACACCGCACTTCGCAGTCTCCGTATGAGTCTGGCGGAAGTGTTGCATATCGGTCAGACATCACTGTTCAGCCGACTTGCACTCTGTTTCCCGGTTATTCTGGTTCTGGTTGGGCTTCTGGTCTGGTCGAATCGTGATGCGGATAGTTTTAAGGTTCTGTGGAACTATTTCGCGTGGGGGAATCAGGTTTTGGCTGCCTCGACACTGTGGGGATGCACCGTGTGGCTAATCTCGCAGCGGAAAGCGTTCTGGATTACGCTCTTCCCGGCATTATTTATGACTTTTGTGGTTCTCTCCTTCATTTTCTGGGCTCCTGGTGGGCTGAAACTGCCGCAGGGACTGAACATTCCGTTAATTCCAGCTTACGCACTCGCTGGAACCGTTTCACTTCTGATGGCGATTTGGGCGATTTGGCGTGGGCGGAAGATGCTGAAGAAAGAACAGGAATAAACGCTCGAACTACGCAGATTTTTGAGGTTTTTTATGAATAGTCGAGATGCCATTTTACAGAAAATCCGTTCCTCTATGGTTCCGTTTCCGGAAACGTCGGTGCCGGAGTTGAAACCATTACAGCCGGCGGAAAATCCGAGTGTGGAGACGATGAAGAAGACTTTCGCTGACGCATTGGAGAGCCTGACCGGTCGATTTTTCTGGGTAGAAAATCTTTCCGATGTGCGTGAAACGCTAGAAAATCTTGCTCGCGAAAATGGGTGGACGAAATTTTCCAGTTTTCCACATCCGCTTCTGGAATCCGTCTTGCCGCGTGAGTTTTTCCACGGAAAAGGGAAGAAAAATCTATATCTCGGAGAAAAGGGTGAGCACTCGAATTCGTGTGGCGGTGAGAACTGTGCTGTGCGTGGGGAAACGGATAAGAATCGCCTAGCGGAATTGCCTGTAAGTCTTGTTTTTCCACAGTTCCTCATCGCGGAGACAGGGACATGTGTTGTTCTGAATCGGTCGGCGCATGAGCGTCTGAACTGTTATCTGACGCCTGCATGTGTTATGATTGCGCCCGTGTCGGCTCTGCGCGAGAATCTTCAGTCGGCATGGGATTCCGTAGCGGAAACGACGGCCTCCAGCCTGACTGATGAAACGCTTCGGGGGGAATTCGTTCTTGTGACCGGCCCCAGCAGAACTGCGGATATTGAGCGTGTCTCTGTTCTCGGTGTTCACGGCCCAAAAATGCTTGCAGTAATTGTATACGGGGAATAATCTGCCTGTCCAATAGAAGTTAATTAACATTTACTTAAGTTACCACTGATGAACTGGGAGGCAACGCGTTCTGCGTCGCAGAAGTGGTGAAAATACATTTTAGCCTGAGAAAGTATCCGAGAATCACCGATTTCAGCTTAAAATCGATATTTTAAGGCGCATCATAGTGACACAAGATGCGTCACCTTCCAGTTATAAACTTAACCTTACCTTTAACCTTAACCTTCTTGTTTTAAGGAGTATTTATGACGAAATCCATTTCTCATGCCTTCCGTATCGTACTTTCGATCTTTTCCGTGCTCGTTTTCATGTCAGCTGGATTGGTGACGGCAGAAATTACGAAAATTGATGTGGACCTTGACCATGAATCTCACGTCTACGTGATTGGCGAGACCGCGACATTCTCGATTTCCGTGCTTGACGAAAATGGAAAGCTAGTACAGGACGGAACGGTTCAGGCCGTTTTCCAGAATACATTTCAGAAAGAGCTGAAACGCGAGACGCTTGATCTTTCCCAGCAGAATCCCGTTACCGTTCCCGCCACGATGAATGAACCTGGCTTTCTGACTGTGACGGTTTCTGGTAATAAGGTTAACAGTCGGGGTGGTGCTGCGTTTTCTCCAGAAAAAATCGAGCCGGGACAGGAGATGCCGGAAGATTTCTGGAGTTACTGGCGCGGATTACAGAAAAAACTCCGTGCAGAAGTTTCTGGTGACCTGAAACTCGAAAAAATTGACTCCATTTCGGATGACCGTCAGACGACTTACCGCGTCAGCATGGCGACTTTTAACGACAAAAATGTGAATGGTTTCCTTTCCATTCCGGTCGGCGACGGTCCTTTTCCGCTTCTCGTGAGCGTTTCGTGGGCGGGTCCCGGTTTCGGTCCAGCTCAGTATGTCGCGCATGAGGGTTTCGCGGTGTTACACATGACGGCTTTCCCATATGTACCCGGTC
Organism: Planctomycetia bacterium; assembly: GCA_030527705.1. Taxonomy (GTDB): domain Bacteria; phylum Planctomycetota; class Planctomycetia; order Pirellulales; family Thermoguttaceae; genus RGIG3701. The sequence continues at coordinate 3,225 of JAUNAI010000346.1, forward strand.
TGACACTCGATGAACGCCAGAAACAGTATGATGAATTTAACGCGAAACTTGGTATCGTTTATTCCTATTATGGTGCGCCGGACCGTGACCGTTATTATTTCCGTGATATGTATCTCGGAATCGACCGTGTAATCGATACCGTTCTGGAGCGCCAAGATATCGACAGTTCCCGTGTCGGTTATTACGGTACGAGTCAGGGGGGTGGGAGCGCGTTGATTCTCGGTGGTCTAAATGGAAAATTCCAGTTCATTCACGGTAGCGTTCCGGCTCTGTGTGATCACGGTGCGGCGAAACGCGGTCGTCAGGCAGGTTGGCCACAGATTTACCGGGTGGTACATGACCCGAAAGTGGAAGAGATGGGACCGTATTTTGACGGCGTGAACTTCGCGCGTGAGATTCGTTGCCCGATTCGGCTTACGGTCGGTTTCATCGACACGACATGCAGTCCTAGCTCGGTTTACGCAGCATTTAATGTGATTCCGTCGACTGATAAGGCGATTCTCCATGAAGAACACCGCGGACATGATGTGGGGAAGAAACACGGAGAGATTATGAGTTGGTTGAAGGAGTCCGTGCGTAAAAAGTAAGGGAAAGAAAAGAAAGAATAAAAGCAAGCGTTCGCAGAACGCTTGCTTTTTTCTT
>JAUNAI010000041.1 GCA_030527705.1 Planctomycetia bacterium
GTGCTTTTTGTTTTGTGTTTTGTTGTTTTGATTTTGAAATGAGAGGCTTGACCAATGAAAATCATGGCTCCTTCCGGAAACCTGGAATGTATGAACGCCGCAGTGCGTGCTGGCGCGGACGAAGTTTATATGGGCATTTCCGGCTTCGGTGCTCGCCGTTTCGCAAAAAATTTTTCTGTTCAGGAATACTGCGACGCCGTTGGTGAGGCTCATCGGTACGGGACAGCTGTAAATATTACTCTGAACACGATTATGGCGGAGGAAGAAGTCGATTCTCTTCATGAATCACTCGAAATGCTCTACGCCGCCGGTGTCGATGCGGTTATTGTACAGGATTTGGGATTCGCGGATTTTCTGAAAACGTACTTTCCGGATTGGCCACGACACGCTTCGACGCAGCTATCCATCGCGACGCCGACCGAAGCGAAATGGGCAGAATCTCACGGTTTTTCCCGTCTTGTACTCGCTCGCGAATTGTCTCTTAACGAAATTTCTGACATTCGACACGCAGTTTCAGCAGAATTGGAGGTTTTTGCTTCCGGTGCACTCTGTATCGCGTGTTCCGGAAAATGTTTCCTTTCCAGTTTTATTGGCGGACGTAGTGGAAACCGTGGTATGTGTACTCAGCCGTGTCGACAACGGTATCAGGTCGTAGGAAATCCGAAAAATACTGGATTTTTTCTTTCATCACGTGACCAGTGGCAGGAATTCCCAGAAATTGCGCAACTTTTCGCGCTCGGAGTGGAGGTCATTAAACTAGAAGGACGGATGAAGTCGCCGGAATATGTTTTTGAGGCGGTTCGATATTATCGTGAGATGATTGATACGCTGAAAAATGCGTCGGAATCGCGAATTCAACAGATTCTGGAACGGATTCAGGAGGTACCGATTCAGAAAAATCCGCATCCGGGAATTGAGCGACTGTTTAATCGTGGATATTCAAAAGGTTATCTGCATGAAAATGACCCAGATTTCATAAATACTGCATTTTCCGCCTCATGGGGAGTTCCGGGTGGTAAAATCAAGAAACGAAAGATACGATTGACACAATCATTAAGGAATGGCGACGGAATCGTTTTTCTAGACGCAGATTTACAAAAAATCAGTGGCACGAATGTTAGCCGAATCGTACGAAAAAAGAATGGAGAAATTGTAACCTCTGCATCACGGGGGGAGGAAATTGACTTAAATGTCGAAATTCCTGCACAGGCAGCATTTCTATATAAAACATACGATTATGAGTTAAATCGTCAGCTCGCAAACGATATGAAACTCACACGCCGACGGACCCCACTCCGTGTTCGGGCGGTGGCGCAGTGCGGAAAACCTCTAGAATTAGATTTTTCGGTTGATATTTTAGGAAAAACGTTTAATGTGCAGGGGGTCTCGGAAGAACCTTTATCACCGTCTAAAAACCAAAATGTAAAAATGAAGCGGACTACGTTTCTTGATGCACTGGACCGATTCGGCGAGACACCTTTTATACTCGACAGAAATCTGGCGGAAATTGTATATGACACGGATGTTTTTATCCCAAAATCGGTGCTAAATCAGGTACGTCAGAAAATAGTGCAGGAATTGGAGAGGCTGATTTCTGTTGGTCTGCGTCGGGAATCTGTTAAAATGAAAACGGAATTTCCAATAAAAGAACGAGAATATGGAGAAAATACGAAAATAGAACCCGTTTTTTCTGCTGCCGTAATGACGGAAGGGCAGGCGCGCGCGTGTCGTGAAGTGGGGATTCAGAAAATTTATCGTCTGGAACCACCAGTTCATTTCGGTAACATACTTCGCCCGGAATCTCCAACACAATTAGAACGGTTAGCTGGTTCACTTTTCGACGCAGTAACATGGGCACAAGAAGGGAAATTTTTCGCGCTCGACTGGACTTTTCACGTCGCGAATTCGGGAACCATTCAGTTTTTACACCGTGCATTTCCTACCGCGGAGACTTTTTTTCTGTCGCCGGAACTTTCTGAAAAAACAGTGAGAAAATTGGCTTTACTCACCCAAAAACAGGATATTCCTCGTCTTGGACTTGTTATTTATGGTTTCCTGTACGGAATGTATACCCGAAAAACGCTGTTTCAGGAACCATTGACAAAATTACTGAATCAAGACGGGCGCCCTGTCTGGGTGAGTCGAAATTCAGACTCGGAAAATCCAACGGAAATGACTGGAAGTCGGGTTTATTATGGAAATCGAATGGATATTTCTGCGCAAGTTGCGGAAAATCCCATTTCAGGAATTGCGGAATTGCGACTTGATTTTACACTGGAAACCCCTGAAGAAGTGCAGAAAATCGCAAAAAATATCCTTGCACGAGGCTGGAACCAAGCGCAAGGATTTTCGTATGGCTATGAAAAGGGGATATTCTAGCCGCACGATATTCAATAAAGTGTGTGTTAAATACTCCTCATGTATGCTACGCCTTGACGGATACTTTCGTCATAACCGAGTTCACGGTCAATGGAACCTTCAATAACTTGCGTGCCGAAAAAGCCAATTTCGCGGTAAGTCTGAAGAATTTTCGCGTAGTCAATCGGACCCTTTCCAAGAACCGTGCGGTCTTTACAGTGGGCTTCTACAATTTGACCACGTAATTTCCGAATATCATCACAGATTTTATCCGTGTCACGGAAAAGATGAATCATGTTTCCAGGGTCGTAATAAACCTTAATTGCCGGAGAATTAACTCCTTCGATAATCCGCAGATGCGCTTCAGCATTTAATGGTGCTTCAATTGCCAACGCGACGCCCGCATCTTCTGCTTTCGGCGCCAATTCTCGGTAACGTTTAATGGTTATATCGTATTTTTCGTCGGTGTTAATGTGGCCTTTTCCGAAATAGGAAATCAGTACCTGTTTCACACCTAAGTCTTTCATCGCGTCAATACAGCTAGAAACCTGTTCGACAGCATCATCAATTTCCCAGAACGGATTACCGTTAAACTCTCCCATGGCAAGCGAGGTAATTGCTACACCTGTTTCTTCTGATTTTGCCTTAAGCCGTTTACGAACTTCCGGATTACGCAAGTCACCATTTCCACTCGGTCGGAGACTGAAACTGATTTGAACCGCATCGAGACTGAGTTTCTGAGCCCAATCGAAATTACCAGTCCAAGCACCGATTTTATAGACATGTTTCGTTTCCGCAGCGGATATTGTAACTGGTTGTGTTGTGCAATTGTTACCTAGACTTCCTAAGTTTCCTGTAACTGCCAATGCAGAAAGGCCCGTAACGGAATATTTTAACATTTGGCGACGATTTAAGGCTGGAATCATCTCATGATTCATGGAAAAGTGTGACATGGGAGGTCCTTTCTGGTCATTGAGGGTGAGGATGTTGGAGGGAAATAAGTACATTACCAAGAATTTTAACTCTTATAATTTTATATTACCATTCTCCACTTAAGTCGTCAAGGGGTGGGAAAAATTTTTTAGGTAATTTTCACAAAAAAATAAAAAAATTTTTTAGGTACTCTTGAAAAAAAAACAAATCAGGATATAATAAAATTTATCCTAATATTATATATTACAATGTATAAAATTTCTTTTTAAGTGAATTTTGAATAAAAACTTGGAATGTGGTTATTCTAGATTTCATAAAATAAGGAGAGAATCGAGGAAAAATGTTGAGAAAAATAAGAGATGGGATTCAATGGCTTTTAGTGATGATTTTGGGGTGTTCTGCGGTTCTGGCGGATTCAAAAACAGAAATTCAATATATAACTCCAGAGAATTGGGAGAATCTTAAGTCTAATTTTTTAAAAAACGATGATAAATTGAAAGATTCTTTAATTTTTCGAGTGAGTCGATCGAAGATTATTGACTGGGAATCGTTAACTCCGGCAGATTATGAACAGACGTATGCTCAATTAAATGAAAATAATTTTTTTAGCCAGTTTTCTTTAAAACGGGGATATCGCTTGGAACCATTTTTGCCACTATTATTTCCTGAAAAGCCGGAAATAATAAAAAAATGGACTTATGGTAAAGATGAGGGAAGTGGTGGGAATATGGAGAAGAGTGAAAGTGGGGGGTGGGGTACAAATGGAAAGAGTGGTGGAAATGCGAAGCAAGACGGGAATGAGGATCGAGATAAAAATGAGTGGTTGGGTAAGAATGGGGAGCAAGGGGAGAATAGGTTGAGTGACAAGAAAGAAGGGCAAGAGGTGAGTGAGTTGAGTGGTGATAATGGGGGGGATAGTGAGAGAATAGGGAGTATTGCGAGTGGACAGTATATTAAGAGTATTGCTGAAGATCATGCGACAAGTTGTGGAGAAATGGAAAATTCAATTCAGAATAGAATAAAGAAAGCGAAATGGGAGGTGAATCAGACACTCTATGAAATTTACGAGGAACAATTTTTAATACCATTACAGAATTGGTGTTTTGAGAAAGAGATTCGCTTGGAGTATGTCATTGATGCGGAGGATTTCGTACCAGTTCAATTTTTGATGAGGGATGGGGTACGTTTGCGTCATACGGAGGTTGGTTGTAGTGAAGAAGGTATAAGTGGTTGTGAGAATGAGGGGAAATTAAGGTTAAGAGGAGAGAAAATTCGTGAGACCGTATCAAGGCAGGCAGGTATAATGGCTGGAAATGATGGGAAGGAACATGAATATAGGGAAGTTGTACTAGTCCAGGATGAAATGGATTGTCGAAGTCTGGATGAATACTCCGAAATTGATATCCTGTGTGAATTTCAAATTCCATATGTGAAAATTACGCTTAAGCCTGTTGATGGAAAATCAGAAATGGTGTTAGGTACATTTTTCGCAGAAGTTGGATACGGTTCGGAGAGTTGGAGAAGAGTTCGACTTGCTGCGCCCTTAAGTGAGTATCAGCCAGAGACACAGAAGTTTTTGGAACGATTTTTGAAATATAATGGGGAAATTGTGGTAAAATAGGGTAAGTGGAGGTTTTGGGGGTAGGTGAGAGTGAAAAAAATGTAAAATTTGGCGATATTTGCCGGTTTTGCTCTTGCAAAATTTTAATAAAATGTTAGAATAGAGGAAAACGAAGTTTTTTCAAGGAGGCACCATTACGGCTAAGTCAAAATCAAAAACTGCCAAGAAAAAGAAGCAGGACATCGATGCAGATGTTAAAATAGTGTGCGAAAACCGAAAAGCGCGCCATGATTACGAGATTCTTGAAACTATCGAATGTGGAATTGTATTGGTCGGTAGTGAGGTGAAGAGTTTACGTGAAGGGCGATGTTCGCTTGCGGATTCGTATGCAAAATTTAAAAATGATGATATTTGGCTTATTGGGTGTGATATTCAGGAATATTTGGAGGCGAATCGGTTAAATCACGAACCGAAACGGTCGCGTAAGTTGTTGTTGCATCGTTCAGAAATCAAGCGGTGTCAAGTTCGAACGGCTTCCAAGGGATTTACATTAATTCCGTTGAGGATTTATTTCCGCAAGCACTATGCGAAAGTGTTGCTTGGAGTTTGTCAAGGAAAGCAGGAACATGACAAGCGGCAGGCGCTGAAGAAGGCAGATATTGACCGCCGAATCAAGCTGAATATGATGCGTTATCAGCAACGGTAGTGTATGGAGGACGGTCGAGGGCCGGAATAGGAATGCCTGATTATCTTGTGCGTTTTGGAACGATGCGGTTTCATGGAATTTTTACATGGAATAACGCAAAACAGTTATTAAAACGTGACAATTATGTGATTATTCGTTCTGATCGTGGATTGGAAATTGCTCAGATTTTGTGTGAGGTGACTGAGGAAGATTTTGCGCAATTTCCGTCCGATATTTCGCGTGGTATGATCGTGCGAAAAATGACGAATGATGATGCGAATGAATTTAATCGAATTCATTATCACGAGACGGAAGAATTTCAGACGTGTTTGCGCTGTATTTCTCGTCTTGGTTTACAGATGCATCTCGTTGATATTGAGCATATTTTTGGTGGTGAACGAATTGTAATATACTACCTTGCTGAGGGACGTGTCGATTTTCGTGAATTGGTCCGTTTATTGGCGACAGAGTTTCAGACGCGTATTGAAATGCGGCAAATTGGCGTGCGCGATGAAGCGAAATTGTTGGCAGATTATGGGGATTGTGGTAAGGAATGTTGCTGTAATACGTATTTAATGGCAATGCCGCCGGTTTCCATGAAGATGGCGAAACTTCAGAAGGCGACGCTGGACCCATCAAAGATTTCAGGTCGTTGCGGTCGGCTTAAATGTTGTTTGCGTTATGAATATCCGGTTTACGAAGACCTGTTGGAGAAATTGCCACCGATTGGGGCGAATGTGCGTTGTGAGGGAGTGGTTGCGAAAGTGACTGGTTATGAAATCCTTGCGCAGCAGGTATATATTGAAACGGAAGACCATTTGCGGAAGTTGGTAGATGTTTCGCAAATTGCGATTTTGGATAGTGAGCGTAATCCGAAAGTCCGTAAAGAAGTAGCTTCCAATGAAGAAAACAAGAGCAAGGGAAGTGGTAAGAGCCGTTAAGTTATAGTTTGAGGGGATATTAAAGATTGGGAGAATTGAGAGATATTTTCGGGATATTTCATATATTTTCCTGTTTTTTCCTTAAATTTATTGGAAAATTTTAAGAAATTGCTCTTGGAGTGCTTGAAAAATAGTAAAATTTGGATATACTATAGATGTTTTAGGTTGTTTATGTGGTTCATTGATGAGATGTGAGTGATGCGTTTCATACTTATTGATAAAATTGTGGAAGTCCATCCGGGCGAATCCATTGTGACCAAGAAGAATTTGACGATTACCGAGGAATATCTGGCGGACCATTTCCCGGGCTTTCCCGTGATGCCGGGTGTTTTGATGTTGGAGGCAATGACCCAGTCAGCTGCATGGCTTATTCGTTTGACGGATAATTATGCTGATAGTATCATTTCCCTTAAGGAAGCTCGTAACGTTAAATATAATCACTTTGTGCAACCTGGTGAGACTCTGACGCTGAAGATTCAGATTTTGAGCCGTAAAGAAGGTGAAACGAAAGTAAAGGCTGAAGGGTGGTTGGGAGATGTATTGGCATTATCTGCCCGACTTGTTTTGAGTCACCATAATATAGGTCGTGATTATCCGACGATGGCTTGGGAAGATAAGTCCGTTGTAGAGAAACTGAAAAAGGTTTACGAATTAATTGCGCCGCAAAATTAGTGAATTTTCACATCGATTTTGTCGATAAATAAATATAAACAAGTTCGTTTTAGAGGAAACTGTGGAAAATAATAATCCGTTCTGAACGTATTTATTATTCCCGGTTGGTTTTTTTAGAAATGTCATTTGGAGAATGAATATGACAATTGATCCGGAAATTTTTGAAAAAGTTCAGGCTACATTGTGTGATGCGCTGAGTGTTGATGAAGATGAAGTGACGGAAGATGCGACGCTTGTTGGCGATCTTGGCGCTGAGTCTATCGACTTCCTCGATATCGTGTTCCGTCTTGAAAAAGCGTTTAATATTAAAGTTGAACGTGGCGAACTTTTCCCGGAAGATCTTTTTTCCAATGAAAAATATACTCAGAACAACCGTCTGAATGAAGAAGGTCTTGCTGCGTTGCGTGAACGCCTTCCGTTCATTGACTTGACCGAATTTGAGAAGAATCCGGTCGTTCAGGAATTTCCGAGTCGCATGACGGTTGCTGATATGTGCCGTTTTGTGCAGTATAAACTTGGTTAATTCCATCTTTAAATTGAATACCGTCGATGTTTTGGCGGTATTCAATTTGTGTTGATTTTATTGTTTGGGAAGGTGCTTTCAGGCTATGCGTTGGTATTGGATTGATCGATATACGGAGTTTGTGCGTGGAACGCGTGCAACTGCAGTAAAATGTATTTCCTTGGCGGAAAGTCACATGCACGACCATTTTGAACATTTCCCGATTATGCCTCATTCGTTAGTGGTTGAGGGAATTGCGCAGACTGGTGGTCTGTTGGTTAATGAAATGAATCAGTGTCGTGAAAAGGTTGTTCTTGCAAAATTGCAGAAAGCTGTTTTTCATTGTGAAGCTGTTCCTGGGGATGTTTTAACTTATCGTGTTGAAGTTCAATATCTGAATGCGAGTGGGGCTGCTATTACCGCAACAAGTCATATTGGTGATAAGTTGCATGCCGAATTTGAGATGATGTTTGCCTATCTCGACGATAATGAATTTGGAGATAAGCAACTCTTTGAGTTGGAGGACTATAAGCATCTGTTGTTCAATTTTCATGTATATGAAATTGGCAAGGAAGCAGATGGGGTGACTCCGATCAGTATTCCAGATTGCTTTAAAGATTGATTGACTCAGATTTATTGTATACTGGTTTATTGTATACTGGGAAGAGTTTGTTATGTTGTTCTGAAATAAACTTGGGACAATATATTTTTGTTGTCTCTTGAGAAAATAAGCGGAGGAAATCGTCATGAAGCGACGTGTTGTAGTTACGGGGCTGGGGTGTGTTACCCCGTTGGGTTCAGATGTGGATACGGTTTGGAAGCGCCTTCTGAATGGTGAGTCAGCTGTAGATTACATTACCCGTTTTGATGCGTCGAGTTTTCCGACGAAAATTGCTGCAGAAGTGAAAAACTGGGACCTTTCTGAAGTTGGTGAAGATCCCAAACGTTGGGCGAATCAGGGATTGCATACGCAGTTTGCGGTTGGTGCTTCCAAAAAAGCGGTTGCTGACGCTGGAATTATGGATCTTTCGTTTGATCCTCTACGTTTTGGTGTGTATACTGGTAGTGGTGAAGGACAGCAGGATTTCCTCGATTTCGCGCAGATGATGATGGCGGGAATTCGTGGCGGTGAATTAAAGGGAAAAGAATTTGAACTGACGGAATTTATTCGTCAGGGATTGAAAGAATTTAACGCGGAAGCTGAAATTGAACAGTCTCCGAATATGCCGGCTGCGCATTTAGCGGCGATGTTTAATGCACAAGGGCCGAATAGTAACTGTTTGACTGCCTGTGCTGCGAGTGTTCAGGCTGTTGGTGAAGCGACGGAAATTATTCGGCGTGGTGATGCGGATATTATGTTAACGGGTGGAACGCACAGTATGATTCATCCGATGGGTGTGATGGGATTTAACTTGTTGACGGCCTTGAGCACGGATAATGATGTGCCGCAAGAAGCAAGTCGTCCGTTTGACCGTACTCGGCATGGTTTCGTGTTGGGTGAAGGTTCTGTTATGTGTGTCTTGGAAGAATATGAGCATGCGAAGAAACGTGGGGCGAAAATCTACGGTGAAATCGCTGGTTATGGTTCTACAGCTGATGCTTTCCGTATTACGGACACGCATCCGGAAGGGCGTGGTGCTATTTCGTGTATCCAGATGGCGTTAAATGATGCAGGCGCGAATCCGGATGAAGTTGATTATATTAACGCTCACGGTACGAGTACTGTAGTGAATGATAAAGTAGAAACCTTGGCGATTAAACAGGTTTTCGGAGAACGTGCCTATAAAATTCCGGTTTCAAGCACGAAAAGTATGATTGGTCATATGATTGCTGCAGCTGGTGCAAGTGAAATGATGTATTGCCTGTTAGCGATGCGTGATAACATGGTTCCGCCGACGATTAACTACAATAATCCAGATCCGTTGTGTGACTTGGACTATGTACCAAATGTGTGTCGTCAGGTAAATTGTAATTGTTGTTTGACGAATAGTTTCGGATTTGGTGGGCAGAACGTCTCGATTTTGGTTAAAAAAGTCTGATAATTTCTATCAGATAATGATAAAACCGTGAACCGATGGATTTTTCTGTCGGTTCTTTTTTTATTCAAGAATAAATTTTATAGAAATTGAAGTTTGGAAACTGGGATGGTAAAGGGGTGTGAGGAGGCTACAATTATAGAGCCGTTTAATCCGATAATAGATGGGAATATTCCGTGTACTCTGGTAAAGTTTGCGATTCCATTAATGTTTGCAATGTTTTTGCAGGTGCTTTATGGGGCTGCAGACGTTTTTGTTGTGGGATTATATGCAGATAAGGCGGCGATTAGTGCCATTGCGAATGGTACACAGTTTATGTTTGTCGTGATGGGATTCATTATGGGTTTGACCGTTGGCGGAACTGTTTTAATTGGTGTACGGGTTGGTGAGAAAAATACAGATGGAGTGGCTCAAGCGATTGGGACTATAGGAGTTTTATTTGGAGGAATGTCGCTGATTTTGACTCCATTCTTAGCTGGTTTTACTGGGATTTTTGTCTCATGGATGCGCGTACCTGCGGAGGCTGTGGATTATTGTGTTCATTATATTTTTATTTGTTCACTCGGAATTCCATTTATTATTGGGTATAATGTCGTTAGTGCGATTTATCGTGGATTGGGGGATTCAAAAACGCCGTTAATTTTTGTCGGAATTGCGTGTATTCTAAATATTATTGTGGATTTTATCTTAATTGGTGGCTTCAGAATGAGTACTATGGGAGCTGCATTAGCGACAGTACTCTCACAAGGGATCAGTTTTTTTCTTGCGGTTCTTTACATGCGGAAAAAAGGGTGTGGTTTCCAGATTTGTCGTCGACATTTTACATTGAATCGTGAAGTAATTTCGAAAATCATTCGTGTTGGTTTACCATTAGCGTGTCAAGACTGTCTGGTTTCGATTTCATTTATGATTATCATGATTTTTGTGAATACTATGGGATTAGTCGCATCGGCATCCGTAGGAATTTCTGGGAGAATTATTGGTTTTTGTATGATTCCTCCTGTGTCACTGGCTGGAGCAGTTGCAACGATGACAGCGCAGAATATGGGCGCGAAAAAAACTCGGCGTGCGATTTTGTCGTTACGGTATGGTATTCTGTTTTCACTGATTTTCGGAGTTGGAACTTGGACATTTTTTCAGCTTGTGCCGGAGTTGGCGACAGGGATTTTCACGCACGATGTAGATGTTCGGCGGGGAGCGGCGTTATATCTTCAGTCATTCACGCTGGATTGTATTCTTGTAAGTATCATTTTTAGTATGAATTCCTATTTTAGTGGTTGCGGAAAGTCATTCGTCTGCATGATTTACAGTCTTGCGTCCACTTTCGGAATTCGTGTACCGGCGGCATATTGGATCAGCACGCTTCCCAGTTGTACACTTTACCACCTTGGTTTTGCAGCTCCGGCGGCAACACTTTTTTCGATTGTGATTGCTGTCATTTATTTTGTTTATGTTCAGAGAGAAATTTCCTCTCCGAACGTATGTAAAAATGACAAGAATTTGGAGGATATGGGAAATGTTGGAATTGCTTGAAATAAGGAAAACATGACCCTGTTATTCGATTAGGAAGGAGAACGATTTTAGTTGGAATAACTTAAATATTCGGCCATTTCGTGAGACGTTCAGTAATTGCGTCTACAGAAGTTGTGCCGGTTATGCCGAGTTGTTGAATTACGAGTGACGAGGCTGTATTACCTACGAGGGCAGCTGAGACGAAATCGAGTCTTTTCGTGAGTGCAAAAAGTGTTCCAGCATTCCATGCGTCACCAGCTCCACAGATGTCGAGCGGTCCAGGGACAGTATAACCTCTGATGAATTCAGAATCCTGACCATCGGAAAATAAAACACCTTGTGGACCGAGCGTAATGAAGACTGGTTTCATTGTCCGTTGTGAAAGTTTTTGTGCGTAAATCGGGATTTCGGCTTCCGTTAGCGTGTTGGGCGAAAGGTTAAAAATGGAAGCGAGTTCTTTATCGTTGCATTTAACTAACATATCTGAAAATTGGTCGATAAATCCACGTGAATCGGCCAAAAATGGGATTGCTGGATATTTTTTTGCCATTTTAGCGAGAGACTGACGGACGAAAGAAGTAATGACCGAGCAGTCTGCCTCTATAAATTGGTCACAAATTACCACTGCGTCCACGTTGGGAAGAACGGTGGAAAGATTTTCGAGCAGTTTTTCCTCAAGATTTCGTGGCGTTGGGGTGAAATTCCGAATGTCGAGCCGATTTCCCTCTTCAGATGGAAGTGAATTAGGGCGATAGTGCATCGGTTTCATATACGTACAGGTATTTCTGTCGGAAGTTACTACCATATATGACGTGTCTGCGCCCGCTTTTTTCAGGCATCGGAGAAGGTCGGTTCCCTCACCGTCCTCACCAACAAGACCAACACAAACAACTTTCGCACCAAGTGCAAGAAGGTTATTCGTTACCGTCCCCGCCGCACCAGCGTAAAGTTTCTGGTGGGTGATCTGAAACGCAATTTTTCCCGTTTCGAGTGACGGTTCATCGCGTGAGGCATCAATATAGAGATACTTATCAAGACAAAAATCACCGAAGACAACAATTTGCGGTTTCTTAACAGTTGTGAGCGCTTCGGAAATGTGAAGTACGTCTAGCATATTCGTTTTACCTTTATGGAAACGCTGATCAAAAACTATTAAATTTCCCACAGATTACACGGATTATTTATAATAAAGAAGGTTTCTGTGAAATTGTGGGGAAATTTAATGATTTTTTATGTTTATTTTTTATGACTTAATATGAGGGAAATTTACTAATTCTGCGCCTTTTCTTTGATTAAGTGCGCGAGGTGTGGGACGGTCTGATTATGCTGACCACATACATAAAAACTACGTCCACCGTCGGCGACCGTACGGGCGAGAATCGTTTTCCACGGACGGAAATAGTACCGTGGGTCGGTTTTGGGCGGGGCGGTATGATAATCGTTTTCGGGAAGTTGCTGCATGTCGAAAACTGCTGTGGTGAAGTGGCGAATACATTCTCCCCGCTGGTGTGCGACGTTCCGAGCCATGGCAATTGCCTTAAGATAAACTTCCGGACCAGTAACTGCCGATCCGAAATTGAGGAAAACGCCGTTTTCAAGACGTGTAATACTCTGCGTGTAGATGAGAAAATCACGGTAGGAGGCCTCACCAAGGATCGCACCATCACAGTTCGGTTGCTCGTGAAGAATATCGTTTCCAATTCCGATATGAATTGTGCACGGAATGTGAAGACGGTACGCATTCGCCAAAACACTTTTTTCACGGTACGGAAAGTTATTTTCCCAGATGTAGCGTCCAAGCGATTCGCCAACGCCGAGGCCAGCGCGGAGGCCGTCACGGATGATGTCGTTCATCATGCCAACTTCATTCCAGAGACCAAATTGACCTTCCTGAACGTACCGCGCGACCGACTCACAGGTGTGACCAATCATCGCCAACTCGAAATCGTGAATAGAACCAGCTCCGTTGGTGGCAAAATGGGTAATGTAACCGTTTTCCGCAAGTTGGACCATAATCGGACCACAACCGCTACGAATAACGTGCGCACCGTACATCATTAATGTGGTGGCATTCTTGTTTTTCGCGTTGATGACCGCCTGTGCAAGTTCTGGAAGGGCGGGGTGCGACCAAGAATCGAGTGGCGCGTCGGGAGAAATCCAGACTTTTTCGCCGTCCACGTCGTGCACGCGTTCAGAAAGCGGTTTTAAGGACATCTGAGAACGGTCGAACATTTTGAAGGGCATTTTTAACTCCTAATTATAAAATATTATCTGCGACGAAGTCGCTCGCTTTCTTGTATTTTCTGTGATTTTTTTATTCAAAAAATTCTTTACCGTGCGTAAAATCCGCCCAAATCGTGTCCGCGCCCGCTTCTAGAAGTCGGTTTCGCTTCCACGCATCAGGTTTTCCGCTTCGGTTATGCTCGTCAGTCGCCACACCGACCGCGTAACCGTCGAGTTGGCGAGTAAGCTCAATTTCGACGTAGCCGTCGCCGAAAGAGAGAAGGTCCGCACCACGGAGATTGTGCGTTTCGAACAGGTTTTTCAGAACTTTTTCCTTCGAGCACGCGGTTCGGTCCGTTTCTTCCGCGCCAAAAACACCCACAAAATACGGTGTAAGACCGAGAAGCTCAACTTCACGCTGAACATCGTCCGCGTCGGTTCCGCTGGCGAGATAACAGGTAATTTCACGAGAATTCAGGTACTCCAGGAAGTTTTTGACGCCTGGCACGAGGAATGGTTCAGGTGACGCGCCGTTCTGGAGCGCTTCATGACGGTGGTGAATCTGTTCCATCAAGCGACGGAGGTATTCCGCCTTGTAAACGCCAGGGTCTTCCGGGATTCCACCGCGCTTCTGAATTTCGTCCGCGAGTTGTATCGCTTGGAAAATAGTCTGTTTTCCGGTCAGTCGGTCCACAAAATCGACGACGACCGCGCGTAATTCTTCAGGCGTTTCAGTCTGATTGGGGATTGCGCAGAGGATTTCCGTGAAGTAAGTGTACATAATTTCCTGCCAACCTTCACGTAGAAGGCTGACGGTTCCGTCGAAATCGAAGAGCGCGAAACGTGACATTCGGTCCGGTAGAGGGCGAATAATTTCGTGTATCATGTGAAAATTTCCGTGAGGTCCGAAAATGGGATTTTTAGTGGACAATGAATTCTATTTTACTGAAATGTTCTTTGTTTGTCAAGGAGATTAGGAGGAAGAAATGTGGGAATATTCCTTAAATTTTAAGAGATTTTACTGAAAAGATGAAGTTTTCATGTCGTTTTAGATTTTTTTCAAAAATGATTGCTTGACATTTTATCTCGAAAATATTATAATGAAATTTATATCCGACACATTATAAAATTTCGTTTTTGAGTCATTATACGTTGTTGAAATGATTACCGAAAAGCTCGCCTTTCCATAAATTTTCAAATGTGACAGATAGAGATTGAGAAGAACTTCGGGTATCAACAAAACAGTGTGTCAGGAAGATAGCAAAAACTGAAAACGGCAAAATGAAAATTAAAATAGAAATCTGAGTCAGAAAACTGAATCCGAATCAGAAAACTGAAAACCGGAAGACCGAAAACCAGAAACCGATACAAGATAAAAGGGGGACTTTAAGGTGAAAAGGAAGATTTTTTTCACTTTTTTATTGATAGTGACGGTATGTGGCGTCACATGTTGTCATGCGGAAACGTCGGAAACACTGAATATGCAGGAAATGCCGAAAAATACGCTGTATAGCGGACCGACGGCGGAGAATTTTGCGGTGGTTCCGAATTCTGTGAGACCGTGGTGTTATTACTGGATTTTGAAGGGAAATCTGACGAAAGATCAGATTACGCACGATCTGGGAGCCATGGCGGATAAGGGATTCGGCGGGGTGCTGGTTTTTGACTCACGGTACTATTATGATGAGTTTGACTCGAAAGAACACGTCCCCGTTCCGTTACACATTCAGCATGAATTCATGAGTGAAGGGTGGCAGGAGTTGATTCTGTTTCTGATTCAGGAGGCGGACCGACTGGGAATGAGGGTGAGTCTGAATATCGCGGATTCCGGTGGAATGTTACGCGGACCGTGGGATATGGGAGAGTATGGACCGAAAGAGTTAATTTGGACGGAAGGAAACGTGGATGGTCCGAAATCTGTATCGATTCCTATGACCGCGCCGGAGGAAAAACGGAATTATACGGATGTCGCACTCGTGGCGCTTCGGATTACGTCAGCGGTCGCGGAAGGTCGGGAAACGGTGAAGCTGAATGAGGAATGGGAAAACATTCAGGAGCCCACGCCGGAGTCTGCGATGGTCGGCGAGACGCGCGATTTACGGAGTTTCGTGAAAAATGGTCAGCTGGAATGGACGGTTCCGGAGGGACACTGGAAGATTCTGCGTTTCGGTTATCACGTCGTCGGGGATTTCGGCTCGGTGGACATTCTGAATGAAACGGCGATTGAACGTTATTTCCGATTTTTTGCGGAGCCGATTCTCGAAAAGGCGAAACCGTACGTGGGGAAGACGCTGACTCATTTTTATAATGTGAGTTGGGAAGGGAGTAACCCGAATTGGACGCCGGGAATGGAGGAACTTTTCGCGGAATGGAACGGATACGAAATGATGCCGTATTGGGGCGTTCTGCGTGGGTTATGTGTCGAAAATCAGGAAGTTTCGCGTCGATTTTTGACAGATTATTATAAGACGGTAAGTCGCTGTTTTCAGGAACACTGTTACGCAAAAATCGGGGAATTGTGTCATGAACGGGGAATTGTGTGGCACTCGGAAGATGGCGGTCCGTGGCGGAGAACCGCGCCAATTTTCCGGGAATCCGACATGCTGACGTTCTGGGGACAGAATGACGCGGCACAGGGTGAGTTCTGGGTAAATCGGAATGACGCGACAAAAACACGCTCGAACATACGTTTTGCCTCCATGGCGGCGAATCTCCACGGTCAGCGTGAGGTGATGTGTGAGGCTTTTACACATATGACGAAACACTGGACAATGTACCCTGCGTGGCTAAAACCAGCGGCGGATGTGAATTTCGTGGACGGAATGAACGCGGTGGTGTGGCACACGTTTACCGCGTCGCCACCTGAACAGGGAATGCCGGGACTGGAGTATTTTGCCGGAACACACGTGAACACGAATGTGACATGGTTTCCTTATGTGGGGAATTTCTTGACATATCTCGGTCGGTGCCAGTATCTGTTACGACAGGGAAATTACGTCGTGGACGTGGCGGCGTATGTGAGCGACCGGAATTATGTCGACTGGGGACGCGGTGAAAAATGGCATGAAAAAGCGGATTTCGGTCTGCCGAAAGGGATGAAATTCGACTTGATGGATACCGCGTCGTTACTGAAAATGGAATATCAGGATGGAAAACTGGTTCTGCCGTCGGGAATGACATACCGCGCGTTGGTGATTGACCCGGCTGAGGAAGAATTGCCCGTCGAGGCGTTGCGGAAAATCGAGACGCTGAAAAATGCCGGCGCAAAAATTGTTTTTGCGTTATCTGTGCCCGTGCGTGACCGTGGTCTGAGAAATTATCCGGACGGCGACGCGGAAATGGAGGAAATCGTGGCGAGAATCTGGAAATCGGAGAAATTCACATCCGCGCAGGAACTTGAGAAAAAACTTGCGTTGATTCCTGATTTTTCGGGCGATTTCGAGTTCTGTCATCGAAAAGTAAACGGAACGGACATTTATTTTCTCTCCGGGACGGGCACGAGTCGCTGTACTTTCCGTGACGGCGCTGAAAATGCACAACTCTGGGATGCAGTTTCGGGGAAAATCCGCCCGATTACGTTGACGCGGAGTACCGACGGACGGTATGAAACGACGCTCACCCTCCCGCAGTACGGCTCAATTTTCGTGGTTTTCGGTTCTGCGGAAAAAATGACGGAAATGGTGACGGAAACGGAAAAAATGCCGGAAAATGAAACAGCTTCTGAAACGTTTTTTATGCTAGATTCACCGTGGACAGTCCGTTTTAACACGCGGATGGGTGCACCGGCGGAAGTTGTGTGGGATACGCTGACAGACTGGACGCAGAATAAGACGGAAACGATCCGGTATTACTCTGGGACGGCAACTTATACGCAGAAGTTTACGGTCTCCGAGTTGCCGAAAACGCCGATTTCGCTGTCGTTGGGAGACGTGCGGTACATTGCGCGTGTGCGTCTAAACGGTCAGGACCTCGGCGTCGTGTGGACAGCTCCGTGGGAAATTGACGTTTCACGGGTGTTGCGGACGGGTGAAAATACGCTGGAAATTGACGTCGCCAACACGTGGGCGAATCGGTTAATCGGTGATGTTCATCTTCCGCCGGAGAAGCGATTTACGCGCTCGAACATGTATCTTTATGAGAAACCGGGCGACATTCCGGAGGGCGGAACGCGAAAATTCATGCCGTGGCAGGGATTTCACAAGGAAGACTCGCCGATGCCGTCGGGGTTACTCGGACCGGTGGAATTAAAACGGTAGAGAAATTTAAAATGTAATGGAGAGGAGGCTGTCTTGTCTCCCTATTCCCCTCTTTTAAGAGTGGGGGCGGATGCTGTCCGACGGGGGGGGGGGAAGTGGCTTATGTTTGGCGATTTAGAGTACCCTCCGCCCCTATCGGCGTACCCCTCTTGAAAAGAGGGAAATTTTGAATCGCACTTAGTGGCTGGGAGACATTCTGCATTCAGTCACTAAGTGCGATTTAATCAGTATCTCCTTAAGGAATTAAAAATGACCGAAAATAGTAAAAATTTATCATTCATATCGCCCGCGCCGCGCTGTGTGTCGTGGGGGGGGCGCCTTTCACTGTTTTAGGGTGGAATAAATTGGTTCTGGATTGTGTTTTTGATTTTGGGACTTAGAATTTTACTGTCGGCAATTCTGCGAGAAGGAAACGCATTCGAGTTGGCGTCCGCGATTTTCAAGTCATTTTGGATTTTCGTTTTTGTCGCCTGTTGCTGGCTCTATTGTTGGTATGAAAGTTTCCGTAAATTGCGTATTTTGCGGAATGGAATTGTGTTTCACCGAGAAGAAGAATCATGTCCTAGAGAAGAGAAAATTGGAAAGCGCGAGATGATTTGTTATGTTCCGTTTCGGAATGTGACGGACGGAGCGACGCGCGAGATGACGATGAAAGCGGAGGATTTTAATCGGCTAGTCAAAAATCAGGTATATGACGTGTTAATGGACGGAACTGGAAATATGCTCTTTTTGTGTGATATTCAAAAATATTTTCGATTTGATTCTGACGGTAATGTTCGGATTTCGACATGGTGTCGTATACTTTTTATTGCTGAAATAATGATGATTTTAGGGATTTTGTGGCTTGTGGTGTGTGTTGAAGTACCGTTTTAATTGTTAAATTAGCTGGCGTTTTTTCGTACTTTGAGAAATTCTAAAATTTGGTCAATCAGGTTATTTCGAGCTGTTTCTTCGTCGAGAACGGTTAAGAAATTATCAAAATTTTCGTTCGGAAATGAAATTCGGAGTGAAAGTTCCCACCATGGTAACGATTTTAAATGGTTATTCGCGTCGGGCGTGGGAATTTTGGAAAATAACCATTCAGGGAAACTATGAAGGAGGCGATTTTGCGTTCCGAGATTCATTCCGTTGAAGATCGCCGCGATTTCGTTGTAGGTTTTACACCTTGCCCACATTTCCGGTCTGCGACGGATATGACGCAGATTCTCAATGATTTCCGATTCATTATGTTCGTTAATTTTGTCGATTTTGTCGCGTTTTTTTGTTTCCAAAAACTTCTCAACAAGGGTTAATATTTCACATCGCGCTTTATCCTCATCGGGAACAGGAAACGTTGGCGCGGGCAGTAAGTATAATTTCTCGTTTGGAAAAATAAGATAAAGAGCTGAAACTCCCCAAAATATGTTACTAAATTTTCCGCGAA
The DNA here is from genome assembly GCA_030527705.1 of Planctomycetia bacterium. Classification (GTDB taxonomy): domain Bacteria; phylum Planctomycetota; class Planctomycetia; order Pirellulales; family Thermoguttaceae; genus RGIG3701. Next base: position 19,103 of record JAUNAI010000041.1, read on the forward strand.
GTTGGAGACTTATCCACTTGCCCATTCCCTCCAGCCATTTATTTTCAGTGATAGTGTCCATGCCGATTAGGAGAGCGACAGTTTCGTCATAAGTTCCGTTTCGTGTGTATTTTAACGGGCTTTGGCGAATATCGTGAATTATTTTCAAAAATTTGTTTTCCATTTTGTTCTCCGCTATAAACCATATTTATAAACGAATTGGTCTTGTAATTCCCAGATTTGTCGCTCTTCTGATTCCCACGCACGAAAATCGTAATTCTTCGTCCATTCCGCATCGTACGAAAATGTTAGACTGTTTCGGCAGAAGAAGTTAAGAACGCGCGACCATGATTTTAATTTCGGATTCCATTTTTCTATATATTCCGTTTTGTCTTTCTCGAGATATGTGCGCCATTCCTGCAAAATTCTATTTAGTGACTTCCGAGGAATTGAAATGTCATGTAATTTATCGCCGTTATTTCGTTCTCGTAAAATAATGCGACAGATTCCGTTTTTTTCAATAATGTACATTGGAAATAAATCAGAAAATGGATTTTCGAAATAATTACATTCGTGTTTCATAAGCGTCGAGTAAAAAAGAACTTCCGCGTCGCTCAACCGGTTTTCTGAATTTTGACCGATTCCATAAACATAAAAATCGATAATCTGACTGAATTCAGACGGCGTCATTTCCTCTATCGGTTTTGTGAACGAAAATTTGGGGTCTGGTTGGAAGCTATTTTGCGCTAAATAATCGACGCCCGCGCTTATATAATCGATTTCCGTGTACCAATAATGCGCTGAAAAACGCGTTCCCGACAGCCAAATTGCGAAACTGCCGAAAAAGGTCCAATCGCCGTCATCTTTTTTGATGACATCTAGCAACTGATGCTCTAGTGCGAAGATTTCAGGAGCACCGACAATCATCATTTTCTCCTTCTAACGTTTAATTTTCTTCTTCTAGGTAAAACGCGCACATTATCAAATCTCCTAGTGTGTATTTTATCGCGCTGAGTAATTCATCAGCTTTTAAACC
>JAUNAI010000042.1 GCA_030527705.1 Planctomycetia bacterium
TGGTAACCGTAATTATCCATTTTCTGACGGACGGAACAGAAATGCTCCGTCCGTCATTCTTTTCTTAATTCTATTACTTTCCATAACGATACGGATACATCTGATACCCGATTTCACGGATTTTGGTAATGGTTTCCGAATATGGCGTGTCGCAGACGTCTACAAAACCGTTCTGGAAATTTTCACCGTCGAAACGGCCACTCGTCGCTTGTTCTGCATACTGGTGCCAGTGAACGCCGACGAAATTCGGATGCCGAAGCGCGGAGGCAGTGTAGTCAAAATACGCCTGACCGCGCGCAGTCTGATTCTCGACACCGATGAGTGTCCAGTGCATCATTCCACGGTCCAGCGCACCGAAATGGAACTCTCCCACCAGAATCGGCATGTCAATTCCCTCCGGAAGTCGGAAATCGTCGAGCGTGAATCGATAAAGGTTAAAACTGAACGCGTCGCAGTATTCCGCGGCAATTTTCAGGAAATGGGCGTCCGCCCCACCAGCGTAACGGCAACCGAGATAAAGCGTTCCTGGCGCGTTTTTCCGGAATTCGTCGCGAATTACCGAGAAATACTCCCGGACGGTCGCGGACGAGAATTCAGCGCAGTCTTCCGACGCACCCAACGGCGGCGCAGTTTTCGTTTCCAGAAGATTCTCCCACGAATTATAATTCCCGCCCCACGCAGCGTTTAGTTTCTCGATCGTTCCGTATTTTTCCTGTAAACACGCGACGAAAACCTGTTTCGCGGGCTGTTCTTTCGGCGATTTTAGTGTCCAGATTCCCAGAGAATTCCGCATTCCCCAGTTAATCTCATTATCGACGAAAAATCCGATACAGTACGGACTCTCCATTTCTGCCTTGTGCGCGAGAATCTGATTTTTAATTTCCTCCCTAAATTTCGGGTGAAACGGATCACTGAACGGCCACCATGCTGCTTCCGCCACACTTCCCTCCAGATACGGTGCCTTTTCCATCGACAGTCGGTCACAGAACGGCGTCCGATTCTGAAGCGCGATGCGGACGTCAGAACTATTCGCGATTGTGTTCATTCCCCAGCTCCGTAACCGTCGGTGAGCCATATCGGCATACTTCTCCCACCAATCCGCGCCACCATATTTTCGGAAAGCGTTGGCGCTGGAGAAGTCGTATGTTTCCTGAATCCCACGCACATCGTAGAGTCCCTTTAAAACCGCGTCGTTCGTGTGATAAAATTCCGCAAGTGGCGAGGATTCTTCCGGTAGTTCTGCGAAATAATGTTTCCGTCCGTCCAACGGAGTAACAGCACTCGACGCATTAATTCGAACCGGTCCGTGAGACCAGTAAAGATGTCCAGTCGGCGTGACAAGCCACCATTTTCCATCGATTTTCTCCGTACGGAACTTACCCGTCGCGGTTAGTTTCGGTCCGGCCTCCCAGCCACCGAATTCGTCCCAGTCTTTCGGTCCCGGATTCTTGCGCAGGTCTTCTTCCTCCGTCTCTCGCGCACACTGTAATTCCGCATCCGTGTGGATTTTCCCAGGCCATTCTTTATGCTTAAACTGTCCATAACGGTCAATAAACGGGAAGAATTCTGTCTCGGTCATCTTTTCCCAGACAGGATTCGCGTCGAAATAACGGTAATAATCCTGCGCTGTCGGATGCTGAAACGGTTTCGGTTTCGCGCTCGTTCCCTCTTCTTCCTGAATCGCTTTCCAGTCCACTTTTTTCAGTGTAATCTTCTTTACCGCCCACTTCCAATCGAGTAACGGTTTCGTCATGTAGACGCCGACGGAGGTGATTTTCGTCCCGTTTAGCGTGTCGCTTACTGCCTGACCGTCCCATGGAGTACGTCTCATGCCGGTCGTGTTAAATTTCTTTTTCATGATAGGGAGAAGTGCTGTTTCCGTTCCGCGTTTCGAGACTTCCGCTGGCAGAATATAAGCGTTTTCCGTTCCGCCGAGATTCTCCCAGTTCCCCGCGTCACCCGCCAGCCGAACACGAAGAGGAAGACGCGTTTTCGTGTCACGGTGTTCCACGACGATTTCCACTGCATTAAACTCACGGATATCCCACTCACCTACGACGGCGATTCCAGGAAAAACGGTTTTCCCCTGCTTCTGCGCACCCTGAGTTTCAAGTAACACGCCTTCTTCCGTAACCTGAAAAACGGCACCGTCCAGCGCACGTATCTTTTCCGCCGGTGTCTCGGAATTCAGAATTTCTAAAGATGCACTAAATGCGTGATTTACGGCGCATAAAACCGCAAGAACGCAGAATGAATGAAAAATAAATGGTTTCATAATAATTCTCAGTCTCTCCTTTTAACCCGGATATTTTATATCACGTAGTGTGTCGAGTATAATCCATTTTCTTTTATGATAAACAACTGTTCTTAACCTGTCAAGCGGTCAGAACGAAAATTTCAAAACTTTTTCCACAAAACGCTCTTTCACACCTTGTATTTTTCCATATTTTCCGATATAATCCAAGTAAATTCAGAACCCACCTTATACGGAGAATCATTATGAAAAAAATAATCACCGCTTTTTTCGTCTCTCTTTTAGTCCTCGGCATGACCGTTGCGTGCGAGGCGCGGACTTTTTACGTTTCAGCAGGTGCGACGGACGGCGACGGCTCTCAAGAAAAACCTTTCGCGACGCTGGAAGACGCTCAGGCAGCTACGCGAGCGATTATTCAGGCAGGAAACCAGTCGGGAACGGAAAAAGAATCCATTGAAATCGTCGTAAAAGACGGCGTTTATCGGCTTTCTCAGTCCTTCACACTCACGCAGGCGGATAGCGGAACGGAAAATGCTCCCGTCGTGTATCGTGCGGAAAATCGGCATGGCGCGCGTCTCACCACGGCGTTTAAGCTGGACTCTGCGCAGTGGAAAACGGTCACGGACACAGATATTTTGGCGCGACTACCGGAAAACGCTCGCGGAAAGGTATGGGAATTCGACTTGAACGCAGTCGGCGTGAAAATGCCAGTGAAACCGGGCGTACACTGTCGGACACCACTGATGGTTCCAGAACTTTTCGCGGATGGAATGCGGATGAAGATGGCGCGCTGGCCGAATGATGGTTGGGCAACAGTCGCGAAGATTATTGACGGCGGGTCGAAAGCAAATTCCGGTCTGGCGTCCGATGCGGCAAAAATGAACGAGAAACCGGAACCTCCGCGTGGGGGAACTTTCGAGTTTTCGGACGACGCACCGAAACGTTGGAAGGCTGAAAATGGCATCTGGCTATTAGGATACTGGTGTTTCGATTGGCATGATGACGTTCTACAGGTTGCGACGATTGACGCAGAGAAAAAACAAATTACTCTTGCGGGACAGTCAACGTACGGTCTACGTCAGGGAAATCCATCTCCTCGGCGTTGGTACGCGATTCACCTGCTGGAAGAACTCGATATTCCCGGTGAATATTATGTGGACACTGAACGCGGAAAGCTCTATTTTTACCCGGAAAAGGAACTGGCAGAGACGCAGATGACGCTCTCTTTCCGGAATGTGCCGACGGTCTTGATTCAGGGGGCAAGTTACGTGACACTGGACGGTTTCACTGTGGAAGAAAGTTTCTCGGACGGGATTTCCTGCCGGGACGCAAAATACATGACAATTCAGAACTGTGTCGTCCGCAACACACGGAATACGGGCATCGCGAGCATGGGAGGGAATGATAACCAGTTTATCGGGAACCTGATTCAGTTTAACGGAACCGGCGGACTGCATATCTATTCCGGCGATCGGAAAACGCTGACAGCAGGGAATTGTCTCGCGGAAAATAACATAATTCATAATTTCGCAGAGCATCGGCTCACCTACGCTAACGGTCTATTACTTGCCGGTATTGGTCACACTGCGCGTCATAATGAACTTTACAACGCTCCCCATCAGGCGATTGCCATCGGCGGAAATAACATGTTACTGGAATATAACATCATTCATCATGTCTGTCTGACCGGCGACGACGCGGCCGCGTGTTATAAAGGTCGTGATCCGTCGAAACGCGGTAACATTATCCGCTGGAACTACTGGCACGACATCGGTTCCCCACGCGGTCACGGAAACGCAGCCATTTATTTTGATGACGGCGACGGTGGCGAAATGGTTTACGGGAACATTTTCGTTAATTGCGGGGACCCCGGGAAAGGAAGCTTCGGAACGATTTTCTGTCACGGCGGACACGGAAATTTCGCGGAGAATAACATTTTCGTTGACTGTAAACGCCCACTAGGTTCCTCACCGTGGAACGATAAACGGTGGAAAGATTATATCGACGCGCCGTTGTGGCAGAAACGCCTACTGGAAGATGTAGATATTCGGAGCGACGTGTATCTGAAAGCGTATCCGGAACTGAAGGGATTTATGGACGGTGCACCGATTACGGAACGTCAGAATTTCGCGAAGAAGAATGTTTTCGTGAATCCGACGATGGAACCGTCCGGGACGTGGCAGGTGGATGATTCGAACTTGATTCTCGACCATGACCCCGGTTTCGTGAACGCGGCGGAAGGGAATTGGGAACTGAAGGCGGACTCGGAAATTTTTGAGAAGATTCCGGGATTCCAAGCGATTCCGTTTAGTAAAATGGGTGTGCAGAAGTAAAAAAGAAAAAGAAAAAAAGAAACACCCTATAAAGAAAGCGTTCCTAGAACGCGATTAAAAGTTTTTTTGTTTGATGATTTGTTTTTATCAGGTTTATCATGGATCCACTTTTAATTTTACTTATCGGTCTTGCCGTCGTTATCGGCCTGATTATCATTTTGCGCCTGAATCCATTTTTAGCCCTTCTCGCGGCGGCGCTGACGGTCAGTTTCCTAGCGGCTCCAGCTCCCGGCACGGAAGGAAACTGGGGTGCGCAGGTGTCACGCGTTGGTGTGGCTCTCGGTGAAATGGCAGGGAAAATCATCATCCTGATTTCCATGGGGGCCCTGATCGGTCAGGCGATGACACGAAGCGGAGCGGCGGACCGAATTATTCAGGTTATCGTTGGACGTTTCGGACAGAAACGGATGCCGGCGGCACTAATGTCGAGTGGTTTTCTCCTTTCCATTCCCGTTTTTTATGACGCGACATTTTACCTCCTTCTCCCTCTCGTGCGGGCGGTGTATCGGATGACGCAGAAACATTATATTCTATATCTTCTCGCAATTGGTTTCGGCGCGACACTCTCCCACACGCTCGTTCCGCCAACTCCCGGACCGTTAATGGTGGCGAAAGAGATGGACATTTCGATTGGTGCTATGATGCTCATCAGCGGAATGGTCGGAATCTGTACGATTCCGTTCGCGCTCCTGATTGCGAAAACGCTAGACCGTCTGATGCCGAATCCGATAATTGCCGATGAAACGATTCGCGAGTCACTGAAACCACTGCCGACGGGGACCGGAGAAAATGTAAACCGGGAAAATATGGATTTAACCCAGAACGGAGAAATTACGGAAAATGAATTTTCTTCTGAACCGTCTTCAGGAACGCAGGTTTCTGAAACGCCGTCCGGGAGTACTCCGACTTTCACACGGCTTCCGTCATTCGGGATGTCGATTCTACCGATTATTCTTCCAGTCGTCCTAATCGCGGGTGCAGCGATTACACAGACGTTGACGGATAATGGAACGATTCAGTGGACAGAAACAACTCATGTATGGCACCAGATTATCGCGTTGGCCGGTGACGCTCAGGTCGCGCTCATGCTCTCTGCTCTGACAGCCCTCACGGTCCTGCTTTTCACGCAGAAACTCTCACTCCGCGAAATGGAGAAGGAAGTCGGAATCGCGCTCCAATCTGCCGGTACGATTATTCTGATTACCTCGGCAGGTGGAGCATTCGGCGCGATGCTCCGTACGTGTGGCGTCGGGGAACGCATTCAGGAACTCGTCCTTTCCGGGAACGGAACCTTCACGGGACTGGGTGTTCTTCTACTGGCATTCGCGACCGCCTCGATGATTAAGACGGCACAGGGCTCCAGTACCACCGCGATGATTACCACGGCAGGAATCTTCTCCACGCTGGGTCTTGAGGCGGCTACACTCGGTTTTCACCCTGGTTATGCTGCGGTCGCAATCGGCGTCGGCTCGTGTGTTACCGGCTGGATGAATGACAGTGGTTTCTGCATTTTTGCAAGTATGAGTGGTCTGAGTGAAACGACTGTCCTGAAATGTTGGACCGTCGGACTGGCGCTGATGGGCGTTGTCGGACTTATCGTCACGATGATTCTCAGTCAGCTGATTCCGCTGGTATAAAACGTAAACTTCCTCCGAAAAATACCGGGGGAAATCATAATATTCATCATAGTATTATGATTATACCTGAACCTTTAACCTAAACCTTATTTTTTAACACTTCCATTTATTATCTTACCAGTTTACCTTATAAAGAAAAATTCATCATGCAACAAAAATCCTTCCTATTTACGCTAGCGTGCTGGACACTGAGTATGTTGTGCACCCTGTGTATACTGAACGTGCTCGGAACGACTACGCCAAACGTTCATGCGGATGACGCGAAAATGGTATTCCAGTATGAAAATGATTTTCTCACTATTTCGGGCGAAAACTGTGAGAAAGCGGTCCTACAGAATGAGGTGAAAGCGTATTGGAACCGAAATTATGTGTATAAGGACGTGCCGAAAGAGCTACAGGGGACGTTTTTCACCCGTTTCGGAGGGGGTGAAAAGGGAAAAGTAAACGTAAAGGTAAAAGCTGACACGACACTCTTTTTCGCGACGGAGATTCGGGAATCTGACCGAATTCCAACTTCCTGGACACTGCGCAGTGAGCGTGCGTTTTACTATACGGATAGTGGGAAAACGGGGATGCGCGTTTATTCTAAAAACGTGAAAAAAGGGGATGAAATCGAGATTCCCCAGCTGAATTGGACGGGGGGACAGTTACTGTTTTCCGACATGCCGATTCCGTATAATCCGCCGCTTCCGCCGCAAGCGAAACTGGAAAGAATGCTGTATCGGAATCCGGGACTGGTGGATGACTTGGCGGTCGGGTTGTGGGTGTGGATCGTACCGATAGATTTTAATCAGGACGGAAAAATGGACCTGATTTTAAGCTGTGAGGACACACCGTATAATGGGACGTACCGTTTCGAGAATCCCGGCATCCCCACCGGTGGGAACGGACTGGGAGTTCAGCCGAAAGAGAGCGTGCCGGTCGAGAATCCGTACATGCCGGTGTTTAAGAAAGGAGAACGTATCAGCGGTGGGCAGATTAACGTCCAGCCGAGCTTCATCAACGGAAAAACACGGGTTCTGCGCACCAACGCGGAATATCCCGATTTCGGAAATACAGGGTTAAATAATCCTCAGCCGTTACCGTTGCCGGGGAATATTCATCCGCGCGGCGTGCGTGGGAATATGTGGAAATACGTCGATTTTGACGGGGACGGCATACTTGACATCGCGGTCGGAATCGACGACTGGACCGATTATGGCTGGGACGACGCATGGGACGAAAACGGCGTGTGGAAAAATGAAATGACACTCGGAGCCGTCTATATTATCCGAAACGCCGGGACGAACGACGCGCCGAAGTACGAGAAACCGCGACTTTTAACCGACGCGGACGGAAAAACGCTTCAGACTTACGGCTGGCCCTCTCCCTGTTTCGTCGATTTTGACGGCGATGGTGATTTAGACCTTTTCTGTGGTGAATTTCGGGATAAATTTAACTATTTTGAGAATGTCGGAACGCGGACGGAACCCGTTTACGCGCAGTCAGTACGTCCGACGGTCGAGGACGGAAGCGAGGCGCACATCGACCTATGTATGGCGACGCCGATTATTTTCGACTGGACGCAGGACGGAAAGCCGGATATTCTCTGTGGCGACGAGGACGGACGCGTCGCGCTTTTTGAGAATACGGGTAAATTCCGGACGGAAAAAGTCGGTAAATATGAAGTTCACTGTCCGATTTTTAAGGCTCCGCTTTACTTCCAGCAGGAGGCGTACGAGTTGAAGGCGGGCGCGTTGGCGACTCCGTGCTGCGCGGACCTGAACGGTGACGGCGCGATGGATATTATCTGCGGAACGTCGGCGGGATACATCATGTTTTTCGAGAATCTGAGTGAGCCGGGTGTCGAGTATCCAACGTGGGCGAAACCGATTTTCGTGAAGGCGGGAGAGAAGGTCGCGCATGTTAATGCCGTGCCGAATGGGTCGATTCAGGGACCGATTGAGGAGAAATGGGGTTACACGACGCTGACCGTGGCAGACTGGGACGGCGACGGACTTCTCGACATTATGTGGAGCCACATCTGGGGAAAACCGGCGTGGTTTAAGAATGTCGGAACGAAAACGGAGCCGAAATTCACCGAGCCACAGGCGGTGGAAGTCGAGTGGGACGGAAAACAGCCGGAATTGGCGTGGGGGTGGCTGAAACCCGAAGGGAAAAAGTTACTGACGCAGTGGCGTACCACACCGGTCATGTTCGACGTGAACGAGGACGGACTGATGGACCTCTGCATGTTGGACACGGAAGGTTATCTGGCGTTTTTTGAACGTTTCCGCGACACGGACGGCACATTAAAACTGCGTTCCCCGAAACGGATTTTCCACTGGGAAAACGGCGATTTAATGCGGCTTAACGGCGGCAGAGCGGGCGGAAGCGGACGGAGAAAGATTAGCGTCTGCGACTGGGACGGCGACGGAAAATTCGACTTGCTCGTCAACTCACGGAATGCGGATTTACTGCGTCAGGTACGCGCGGAAGATGGAAAATATTACTTCCGGAATGAAGGAATTCTCGACGGACGGCGACTGGCGGGACATTCATCGAGTCCGACAACTGCCGACTTCAACGCGGACGGCATTCCGGATCTCGTCGTCGGCGCGGAAGATGGACGATTCTACTACCTCCGCAATCCGCGTTCCGAAAAGACAGAAGACGGCAAGAAATAGCGAAGTAACCTGAAATAAATAAACGAAAACCCCTCACAAAAATCACGGCGTAAAAGACGTTTTTTGTGAGGAGATTTCATTTTTTATGACGATATTATATTAAAATTAGGTTTATATAAAAATTAAAATTCATGTAAGGAAAATAGAAATGGACTTTTAAAATGGATTGGCGAAAATGACCGATGTGAAAAGAAAGTCTGTCTGGAACGTAAAAAAACTAAAAGTTGGCTTAAAACCGTTAGTGCTTTTGCTAATTGTGAAGGTGGGGTAATCATTTGGGGGATTGACGATGATGATAACCAAATCGGAATAGAAGACGCAAAATCGGATTCTGAATTGATTAGTAGCTGGATTAAAGACAAAATGGATCCTGCTCCTCCATGTAATCTGAATATTCATCAGTATAAAGGTAGGGAATATATCACCTTAGAAGTGCATGCAGGTCTGGAAACGCCCTATTATTTTGTACATGATAGTTCTCGGACCGCTTTTGAACGTATTGGTAACGAAAGTGTGGTTGCGAACGCTGAAACGCTTCGGCGACTTATGTTAAAAGGAAGCTGAAAAACATATGATAGTCTGCCGTCGCATTACAGTTTTGAGGATTGTGCGTTTACGAAATTGCGTTCCGTTTACCGTATGCGAACAGGGATGACGCTGGAAGAATCTGATTTTATATCGTTCAATTTAATGGGACCAGATAGGAAACTAACGAACGCAGGTGTTCTTTTAGCGGACGAACCACTTGTTTATCATTCGCGTCTTTTCTGCACGCGCTGGAATGGAAAGGATAAGGCGTCAGGAGTTTTGGAGGCTTTTGATGATAAAGAATTTAGTGGAAGTCTGGTTGGTTTACTGTTAAATGGGGAAGAGTTTATCAAAAATAACGCCAAAAAACGCTGAAAAAAGATGCCGGGAGGAAGAGTAAACATGCCTGATATTCCCGAAAGAGCGGCGTTGGAATGTTTGGTCAATGCGTTAATTCATCGAGATTCTACGATTGCGGGTAGTGAAGTCCATATTGACATTTATGATGATCGAATGGAAATTTACTCTCCCGGTGGAATGTATGATGGCTCTCAGGTACAGAATCTGAATACGGACAGCGTGCCGTCCAAGCGGCGTAACCCGGTAATTGCCGATATGTTTAATCGGATGAATTACATGGAATGTCGAGGAAGTGGATTTCGGAAAATTAAAGAAGATTACCGGACTGCCGTTAATTTCCGTCCTGAGTTGGAACCACAATTTTATTCTACTTCTTCCACGTTTATTGTTACATTATATAACTTAAATTATAATGTTCCGTTAGATGAATTAGAGATTGGGGAGGAAAACCTATCGATTGGGGAGGAAAAAGATGAAATAGCGTTTTTAAACAGTGTAAAAAGTTTAAAAGTGAAACAACCAACGAGAGAAAATATCTTAAAAGTAAAAAAACAGGTTGGTTTTTTACAGCCTTTCGGAAGGCTGGTTGTGATGACAGAAACGGGACTGTCGGCAGCTACGGCTGGGAATATTATTAATATTCTCTTGAACGCGGGACTGATTGAGCCTGTCGCCGGTTTCGGAAAAGGGAAATATCAATTTATTATAAATAGGAAAAAATAAACCTTGATAATCTGAAAACGCCTAAATCCCCTACGGATTCTCTCACATTACGTGCCTTTTCCGTGAGGGGGTTTTTCGTGAATAATCTAAATCCTTACTCCTTTAACTCCGTTTTTTCTCGCTGTTGCCACGCGTTCGGGCTGGGGGTGTAGTCGCGGATGATGAAGGCGAAACGGGTTCTGCTGGGACCGTTAAAGCGCGTAAAAATGCTCTTCAGGAGGACGTACTGCTGGATTTTCGGCAACGTTTCCAGCCATTCGTACGTCGACGCGAAAATAGCGTCCAGCTCAGTACGGTATTCCGGTTCTGTCCGAAATTTTCGAGTGGATACGTTTTCTGGCAGGGAGGAAACCGCAATTTTTTCATGAGCGTCTATGATAAGCCGCGTCATTTTCATTTCGTCGCGCAGTGTGCCGGGCGTCCACGATTCTTCGAGCGTCCGCCACGCTTTCAGGTCTCGTGGCACGCCGTCGCCGAATGGTTTTCGGTTGCCGACGCGCATGAAAAACCACGGATTATACGCCGTTTCGGAACCATCCGCGTTGGGGAGGGAAATCGGATATTTCCACGTTTCCGGCAAGTCTTCTTCCGAAAGTCCTATCAGAACCCACTTACGTTTCCAGTGACCGGTCTCTTCCTGAACGCCCTGTAACCACGATTTCAGCGAGAACTGTACCTCCGGGAAAAACGCTTTCGGCGTGCTCTGGTACCAGTCGGTAATCTGCTCCGTTTCTTTCGCGCAACGCGGTTTTACACGGACGACGGTCTCGACGGGGATTTCCTCGTCACGACTCCACGGGTGCGGAAAACAGAAGCGTAGCCGAATATCGACACCCTCCGCCGGCATGTTTTCACGGAGGTTGCGCCAGAATGGCTGATCCCAGTCTTCCAGCGACGGAAACTCGGCGGAATCCACGATGCACGCGATTCGCTCATCGGCAGAAAGCGAGTATTCCTGCGGTGGGTTTAGGTTCCAATAATCCGAGTGAACTCGTTGCTCGAATGGTGAAAACTCGATATAATTCCGGTAATGTTTCTTATTTTCTACTTCTGTGCCTGAAATTGGCGTGAGTAACTCGCAGTCGATCCAATTCGCGCCGGGAATTGTGTCAATCGTGGTGACGCACTTAAAATTATTCAGGTATGTATCCCAAAACCATCGGAAATTACGGCAGCTCTGCATTCTGGAAATGGACGTTCTCCATGCTGGCTCGCCGTCGACGGTCACCCAGTAATCGGACGTTTCCGGGTCGCCGTCATCATCTTTAATCGTACGGAGCGTAACCTCCGTTCCCGTCGCGTTTTGGACGGTTACGCCGAAATAAATCGTGTCGCCGAGCTGGATTTCGCACGGATAAACCTCCGCCTGTAAACGTAATCCCGCCTGAGAATCGACACGGTGAATAATGAGGTTCTTTTCATCGGGGTTATTGGCATTATTAGGGTTATTCTCGTCCGTTTTGGTCTCTTCATCGGAGTAATCCATCTGGAGTTCCTCATTTTCCGCCTCTTCCAGCTTTTTCAGCCGTTTCTCCCACGCTGGCGGATTAAACGGGACGAAAAATCGGTAAAATGTCTTGAAGGATTCATAAGCGACTTCCGTTTTCTTCTCGATTTCCATCTGCTCCTTGAATAGATACCTCGGCGTCGGCGGGGTGTAGTTCACGTCCGGTGCTCGGGAAAATTGGCGTAACATCGCGTATCGCTGAACCTGCGGTAACTTCTGTAACCACTCATTCATCGGCTGAAGTTCCATCTCCCGTTCCGTTTCCGTCGTCGCACGTTTATTGATATAGTCCAGAAACAGTCGAGTAAACTTAACTTCATCATGGAGCGTTCCTGTGAGTTCCACCTCCAGATAACACCAGCCGCTCGCCGTCTTGGGTAATCCCTCCGGTGACGGCTTGGAAAGTCGCCCACGAATCATGGAATACGACCAGTGTCGCCCTCCCGCCTCAACTCCGGGGTATAGTTGTTGGCGAAGAAAATTCATCCGCGTTTCCGGCGTCATTTCGTACTCTTCATAAGGGATTTTCGCCCAGGTTTCCAGCAGTTTCCAATTTTTCTGAGAGCAGTCGCGCAATGTAATTTCCGTTCTGTACGTCGTGTTCTCGTCCCAAAACGTCTCATATTCTAGTTCCAGCTCGATCTGTTGTGGTCCGATTTTAACTAAACTCGCCATCGCTAGCCAAAATGGGTGTTTCCAGTCTTGAATCGTCGGTAATTCCAGCGTCTCCAGCGCGCTCCAACTTTCCTCGTCCGGTTTCAAATATTCCCCCGCATACATCTTCATTCCCTGCACAAAATCCGCCTTTTCTAATGGAGAAATTCGCGTAAATTGCGGCGGTTCCCACACGAAAACGGAGTTGACGCTCGGTGAACGAAAAGTGCACTTTTTCAGGCGGAATAACTCGTCAAAAAGAAGATTTTCTACGCGGATTTGGGAGTCCGTCATGTTCGTGCTCCGAAGACCGAGATAAAGAACGTCGCCGAAAGAAAGTTTTTCCGGAAAGACGACTAAATCGGTATACAGCGCGTCGTCCGTTCCGTTTCTCCCACGGATAATGCTACGGTTTTCCGCGGTGAGAATGATTGCCGACTCCGACGCGAGGGAAAGTTGCGCGACTCCCCAAAATACGAGGAATAACAGCCAGAATGTGTGCGTTTTCATGATAAGTATTCCTTTCATAATACGGAATAAGTGTCGCCTCTCAATTTATCTGCGCCTAGTTGCTAATGTAACGTTAAAGAGGCGCAGACGATGGTAATATGAAATGATTAGGAAAATCTGACAATATTCATTTTATCACATGAAATATTCTCTGTCAACTAGCGAAATGAGATTTTTGAAAAAAAACAAAAATATTACAAAACAGAAAAAGTGTGAAAGCCAAAAGATTAAAAACAAGACAGAACCGACCTGATAATTCTGTGGAGGCTACTTCTTCGTAGAATTTTCAAGTGGAATCGGCATAAATAATAAAAAAAGATGAAAACCAATCTCACGAGAGAGTTTTCATCTTTTTTATTTTGATAACAAGTCCTAGAAAGGGTACCAAACTTTCTAACTTGAGTAATAATCTTACCATAAGTTATCTTTTTTGTCAAGAGGATTTTAATAAATATTTGCGTCAGAAAGCAAAATAATAGAAAAAAATCATACTAAGTCTGTGTGATAAATGTATTACAAGTAATTTAGGGGTTGTATGAATAAAAAGGAAAGCTGACATGGACGTCAACTTTCCTAACATTTTCTACCAATCGCACTTAAAAATCAGGAAGATTATCCTTCAGCAGCCGTATCAACAATGTGAAACAACTGCAAATAAAATTTTATAGTGCCTCGGAACTACAAAAATAGTAGGAGGTCAGAACCTTAATCGAAATCAGGCAATTTTACCAGCTTTTTTCAGGTACGCAATCACGTCATCAGCCAATTCTTCAGCCGTTTTCTCACCACCCTTAAGGACGATTTCCGCATTTACCGGTTCTTCATAAGGATCGTCAATGCCCGTGAAACCTTTAATTTCGCCAGCACGTGCTTTTTTGTACATTCCTTTCGGGTCGCGCTGCTCGCAGATTTCCAAGGGCGTATCGACGAAAATTTCAATGAAATCCCCATCTGCGCTCTTCGCACGCACGCGGTCACGGTCGATGCGATAAGGACTGATGAAAGCAGTGATGGCCAGAATACCCGCATTGGCGAACAGATTCGCAACAGCACCGATACGGCGGATATTTTCTTCACGGTCCTGAGCAGAGAAACCGAGGCCGAAACGTTTCGCGAATTCTTCCCCATGCACGTCGAGAAGCATTTTCGGAGCGGCATTCAGTCCGTGACGCACGTTGTCACCGTCGAGCACAACACTGTGAACGCCCATCTGATTCAATTTGTGGTCCAGCACGTTCGCAATCGTGCTTTTTCCGCAAGCGCTCAGACCGGTGAACCACAGAATGGCACCCTTGTTGCCGTTAAGTTTTTCACGGTCAGCACGGGAAACGGAATTTTCATGCCAAACAACCTGGACATTGTCTTCAATTGCCATATTTTTCTCCTGAAAATCTTCTACAGTATACAATATACAGTTATATATAATATTACAGTTTTTCCGATTTCATGAAATCGGCGTTGAAACTTTAAAACACTAAAGTCACACACTTCATTTAAAGTAATCGGAAACCAGAACGACGGATTCTATAAAATTTTACCAAATTCACAAAAAATTGCAATCCCCCGGGTTAAGATATTTCTATTAAACAAGATAGAAAAAATAGAAAAATTCTAAATTGTCGCAATTTTGTCTGTTTTTTTATGAAGGAGAAATTTTTTCAGAAAATTTAATGAAAATTGCCAAAAAATGTCAAAAATTGGAAAATCAATCTTTACAAAAACAGGAAAATTTGGAAGAATAGTACTATCAGTTTTGAGAACACTCTCGGTATGTCGTGTGTTTCGATTTTTCCGAGTCACAATTTTACAAGGATTACAAGGAGTAATTCAATGACAAAATCTAAATGGATGACGATTCTTGGGGCGACAGCCTGTGGTTTGATTCTGTCTATTTCCGTAGTTGCTCAGCAGGGCGCCGCCACGCAGACCGCAACACAGCCGCGTTTCACTCAGTCTTCGGTCGCGCTTGTGGATGTTGGACATATTATTTCTCAGAATGCCAGTATCGACACGAAAATGGCTGAAATCAATGAGAAATATGCCAAACTGCTCCAGGATTCGATGAAAGATCGTCAGGAACTCACGCAGATGCGCGAAAAACTGAGCACATACGATCGGAATTCCGACATTTATCGTGAAACGGAACAGCAGATGCTTTCTCGCGCTGGCGAATTGGAATCGAAACAATTGATGCTCATTAAACAGGCCACCGAAGAACGCCTCCAGCTTTTCAATTCGGTTTATACGACGGTGATGAATTACTCGCAGGCGATGGCGTCCCGTTTCGGTATGTCGATTGTGCTGAATTATGACCGTACCAATCTGTTGGAACAGGTTCCGCTTCTCCCAAATCCGCAGCAGTATGAAGCGTTCTTCTCTCAGTACGCGCAGACGGTTGCTTCTCGTCCGGTCGTTTGGGCCAACAAAAAAACAGTTGACCTGACCGCTCTGGTACTGAATGAGATTCAGAAAGCTGACCCGAGCACCATTCGTAAAGCGAACACGACGGTGAAAGCGCAGGCTGCTCGTACGAATACCGCTGTTGGCACGCAAGCGACTGCTCCGGCAGTAGCTCCGGCTACCCGTTAAACGTGATTAAATCCGATATGGGTTACCATTCCGAAAACCTTTTTTAACCTTTTTCGGAAAACTTATTAAAAAAGGAAACCCCCGTCTTGCAAGATTGGGGGTTTTTGAGTATAATGACTATCAAGTTTTAATTTTTGTTGTTCCTTATTTTTTTCCTGAACGTTACCTATGATGAATTTCGGCTTTCAACGCACACTTGCCGCTCCAATTTCTGTAGAGGGAATTGGCTATTGGAGTGACCGGGAAATTACGGTAACGTTTCAACCTGCTCCCCCGAATACCGGATTGGTTTTCGTGCGGGAAGATTTACCGGGAAAACCACGAATTCCAGTTTCTCCTGATTTTCGGATTGCGATTCCTCGCCGAACGTCGTTGGAGAAAGATGGTGCACGTGTAGAAATGGTGGAACATATTCTCTCGGCCCTGACCGGAATGGAAGTGGATAACTGCGAAATCCACGTCACCGATGTGGAAATGCCTGGTATGGATGGAAGTGCGTTGGCGTTCGTCGAGGCTTTCGAGTCTGTGGGGTACGAAATACAGAATCTTCCTGCTTGGTACTGGACAGTTAATGATGCCATTACACAGCGAGAAAATCCAGAGGAAAAAGATTCCGGAAAAAATACGGTCACGCACGCGCTCTCCACACCGACACTAAATCGCGCAGTCTGTGTTGAGCCGGCTGCAAATCTGGAAATTGGTTTCGAAATCCGTTACGGAGAAGAATGTCCTATCGGAAATCAGACAGTAGAAATGGTGCTTTCACCGGAAGTTTATCGTCGTGAAATCGCACCGTGTCGGACGTTCGTGACGCAGAAAGAAGCAGAATATTTCCAGAAAATCGGTTTCGCGAAACGTGCGACGTTTCGTGATTTACTCGTTTTTGGTGAAAATGGACCGATTCAGAACACCCTCCGTTTCCCGGATGAATGTGTGCGCCATAAGGTTCTCGATTTAATCGGTGACCTCGCGCTTCTCGGTGGGCGACTTCATGCGAAAGTCCGTGCGTTCTGTAGCGGGCATGATTTAAATGCGTCGCTCGTCCAGCAGATTATGGCGAAAAAGACGCAAAAATGATATCCGAAATCACGGATAAAATCAAATTAAAGAACATTAAATAAAAAAGAAAAAACAACAAATCTCCCACAGTTTCTATGGTTTCTCTCTGCGAAATCTGCGGGAGATTTTTGGTGATTGTGTTTAAAGACAAGAAACACTTTCTGGTATTTTCGTGGAGGTGAAAATGCGTAACCAACGGTATTCCTTCTTCCTTCTTTTTATGACAGTGTTTTCTGTTTTAAATCCAGCATTATCCTCCGTCGTTTTTTCCACTGAATTTCCCGCGACGCGCCCAATTGAGGAAGGTTCTGACATGATTTCGGCAGAATTTCTCTCTACTCCACGCGTTACGGTATCAAAAAAGTTGGCGGAAAAGGCAGGGTTACAGATCCTGGAGTCTTCCCGCGCTACGCTGGTGACAGACCTGCCGACGACGGAAGAAATCGAGAAATTGCCAGCTGTGGCGGAAATGGCTTACTCTCAATTGTGTGACTTTTTTGACGTAACCCCCGACCCAGAATGGAAAGCAACTGTTTTCCTGATGAAAAATAACCTGCCATTCATGGAGGCTGGATTTATTCCGGAAATTCTGCCGCCGTTCGCGAATGGCTTTTCATTCAATTATGACTGCTGGCTCTACGAGCAACCCTCCGCGTATTATCGGCAACATCTCATGATTCACGAAATGGTACACAGTTTCTGTACCACGAATTTCGGCGGAGCGGGACCGAACTGGTACGCGGAAGGACTGGCGGAACTACTGGGAATGCACGACTTTTCCGCAGAACCTGTTCAGCTCGGTTTTATGCCTCCGAATCGTCAGGCAGTTCCGCACTGTGGAAGAATCCGTGAGGTTCACGACGCGATTCAGCGTGGTGAGGCACGAACGTTTACAGAAGCGTTACACCCGAAAAATGCCGATTTCGCGACGAATGCGATGTATTACTGGTGCTGGGTGCTGGCATGGTTTCTAGAAAATAATCCCGATACGCATGATGAATTTCATGCCATGATTCCGATGATGAGTGAAAATCTTTCTACGGAAGAATTTACGCAGAAATTCCTGATTTCACTCGGGAAAAAACGTGAGCAGGTCGAAAAACAGTGGCTGATGTACATCGCAACACTTGATTATGATTACCGACTTGCGCCGATGCTCTTTTCCGCGACGCCGGGTGTTCCGCTTCAGGAAAAAAATGCGGACGGAAGGGATATTCAGAAAATCTGTGCAACTTCCGGCTGGCAGAATACCGGAATCCACGTAAAAAAGGGGGAAAAAATCCAAATTCGCGCGAAAGGACGTTTCGAAGTGTTCTGCTCCCCGAAAAGTGAGACATGGGAGTGCGATCCGAACGGAATTACGATTGATTACGTAAATGGTCAGCCACGCGGTATCCTTCAGGCGGTATTTCTTCCAGATGAAGAGATACTCACACCAGAAACCATGAATAATCGGGAAGTAGGAACGTTCTACATGCCGATGGCGATCGGAACGCGGAAAACGCTAACAGTACCATTTTCTGGAACACTTCTACTACGCTTAAACGCTCGTCCATCGGATATCGAGGCAAGTAGCGGAGAGTGTCTGGTGGAAATTACGGACGTTTCCCATTAATAGGACGGAAATAAACACACGATTTCTGATAATACGAATTCCACTTGGAAACCAGAGAAGTACTGTCTTTCTCTAATTTCCAAGTGGAATTCGTATAAGAAGGGAATATGGAAATTGAGATATCTACCATCCATTCATCCATATGTACACAAGTAGATGCTGATTAATGGCTGGGAGGCTACACACGAGAATGTCGCAGAAGTGGCGAAAATATAACATTTTAGTCCCAAAAGCCTCCTAAATTCCCTCCTCTTTTCAAGAGAAATACAGAGGGTAGGGATATCTTATCCCCGAAACCGACGATAATTACAGGGGACAGGAATGTCCCTCCCTCAATTTTAGCCTCCGTCGGACTGCGACACCTCTAAAAATATGACTTCGTTAACGGTTACATGAGGAAATATTCTCATCATCATCTTGAATTCTGACAAAATACACAATATACACAAATTCTTCCAATTATTTCTTTTCCAATAATTTTAAGTTTTATCAGAATCTTTACAGATATGACTGTATTATCAGTGCGATTTTGCCGATTATAATGGTAAGCAGACCTTCCAGATAATATTGTAGAGGTATGCAATTCGTATTAAAGAGGAGGACCTCGTGAGTTACAAAAGTAAATTAGGGCTGATTAGCCAGAGTTTTTTTGTGTTTGGCGTAACGGTCACGTTGAGTGCGAGTCTTGCCACGGCACAAAATCCGTATTACTCTGCCACGGCTAATTCTCAGGTGGCGGCACAGGGAAGTGTCGCACCTGCCCAGACATTCCCGAATGGAGGCGGAATGTCTGCACAGGCTCCGGTGGAGTCTGTTCCATCAGTTTACGACCAGACCGGCACGTCTTGGGGAACGGGTTATGGTGCGGCACAGGGAAGTGTTGCCCCGACTCAGGCTCAACAGGCGCCCACTTTTTCGTCGGTAGGTCAGTACGCGGGCGGTTATGAGTCGTCGCAGGTAGTTTATCAGGAGCAGCCAACCTATGGCGCAGGTTTCAGTACGTTGCCGGATTATCAGCGTACTGATGCCTCGAATATAGCGGCTCCTTCCACACCGGACCCGGCACCAGAATATCCACAGACGAAAGCCGAAATGGTTCCAGAGCGTATTCATCGTGACCCGGCCTTAACGCCGTATGATGATCAGGAAACCTATTCGTACGTTACGGAAACTTCTACCTCCAACAGTACCGCGTGTCAGCTCTGCAACGAAGGTTACGGCAATCCGTATCTCTGGCAGTTCGGTGGCGCAGCAAAAATCAAGCATCGTGCCCGAATCAAGAAGGGTGATGTGGCGTTTTATAATGCAAACGGTACGTATGGAGTGGATTCCAACACGAAATTCCCCATCAGTCCTGGAATGGAAGTGAATCTCACGCGTTATCTAGGCCGTAATGCATTTAATTACGACATTTGGGCGGATATTAGCTACGAAGGACTGTATGAATGGGAAAGCGATGAAACCATTTACTTCCGTGATACCGTCTACTCGGACTTCGGATATGGTGGAATTGCTGGTCTTTCCGCGTTCCAGTACGAGCAGGAAGTCGTCGTCCCGCCGGCTGAAGGTACAGAAGGTAC
>JAUNAI010000001.1 GCA_030527705.1 Planctomycetia bacterium
GGTTGTTACCCCGGTTGTTGCGCCTGTCGTAGCACCGATTGTGGTATTCTGACAGATTTCCAGAAAAAAAGTTCAGGTTTATTCTGGAACAAAACTAGAACAAGAATCGTTGTATCGTAGCCACCTTCGGAAAATGTAAAGTCCGTTAATGTGGCTACTTTCGTTGTACTTGCGCTTTATTCACCGACAGGATCATGTTCTAATTGAGTCGTCATTGACATTCTTATAGGAGATGTGATTTAACTGGGATACAATTTAACTGGGTGGCAAAGTACTCGCAAGAACGGAAACAGGGAAAATACAATTTTTAGCATCTCCATAAGTTTCTCCTTAGTGTTTTTACATGAATTCTTTTAATCGTGCGCGTAATTCGGTGTAGTGGAAGAGTCGGTGATAGTCGATAAGTCCGGAAATTGCCCAAGACTTGAAGACTTTCTTGCCGGATTCGACGAGGATGGCGATGGGGTTGAGACCACCGACGACGATGGCTCCGATATAACCGTCGCTCACGGGGATACCGAGAATGGGCTGGTTGGGGAGACCGAATTTCAGGAAGCCGCCGAGACCGATTTTTTCCATACGCTCGATAATTCCCTCTACACGCTGTCGGCTTTCGTCCGGTAATTCACGGAATGCTGCGCCGATAAGTCCGTTGCCGGTACGAATTGCGCCGTGGTAATTCGTCAGTCCTGCACGAATGAAAATTGCGAGCGGGTCGACAGTCGTGGCGTTATAATTGATGATTTCTGTGAAGCGCGTCGGTTTTCCGTTGCGGAGTTCCAGAAGTCCGCTGAAGCGCGACGCCATCGGGATGCCGTGTTTCAGGAGAACGCCGTTAAACGTGACGGAGCAGACGGTACAGAAACCGACATGACCGGGTGGGATAACCGTTTCGTACCACTTTTCGCCCGGTTTCAGGATGGAAACGAGTTCTCCCATCGCATAACCCTGCTCGAAAACCTGATAAATATCGTCGAGACACGCGAAAAAGTCGGAAATCGGCAGAAGCGACATATTCGCGATGACCTCGCCGGAACAGGTGGGCAAGTCGAACGTCATGCGGTACGTCATCAGGTCGATTTTTGCAGAAAGATAACCAAGACGCGTAACGGAGTCAGAACCCTGCAACTCACGGATTCCGAGCGGCGTGATCATTCGTCCTTTTCGTCCCTGCGAGGCGGTAAAACCCTGTTGGTCGAGCGTCTGGAGATACATTCGGACCGCCCGCTCACTATAATGCACCCCAGCAGCGTCCAGAATTTCGACGATTTGCGCGGAAGTCAGGACTTTTCCTTCTTCTTTGAGAACCCGTAAAATTTCGGTTTTTTTCTGGTCTTTTTTGTCCATGAGCGTGAATGATACAGGTCTTAAGGAAATATAGAATGACGATTTTGTGAAATTTTACATAAGGAGTTTAATTTTAAACGGTAGGTAAATACCGTTAATCCCAGAGGGACTTGGTTTTACTCACTGTGGACTTTAGTCTACAGTTAGAATTACATCTCTTTCAGAGATAGATAGAATATCCGAGAGTTTACGCTCCCGGATAAAAATATATATGAAGACAGAGGGAAGGTCAGAAGTATTTTATTCTGATAATCTACTACAGACTAAAGTCTGCAGTTAGTAAACGAAGTCCTACGGACTAAGGTGCTTAAGCGCCATTCAGAGAACGTCTTTATGTGTGTTTTTAATAACATTTTTAGAAGACATAACCCTGCCCCTTCCGTCGCCTTCAGCGACACCTCCCCTAATAGGGGAGGCCGTGAGTGAATCAGACAACACCCTGAGCCATCATGCATTCGGCGACTTTCAGGAAGCCAGCGATGTTGGCACCTGCGGCGAGGTTGCCCTTTTCGCTGTATGCTTCCGCGGCGGCGGTGCACTGGTCGTACACTTTGTTCATGATGCCGTGGAGTTTTTCGTCCACTTCGTCGAAGCTCCAGCTCAGACGCATGCTGTTCTGGGACATTTCCAGTGCAGACGTGGCGACACCACCAGCGTTAGCAGCTTTGGCCGGTCCGAAAGCGATTCCACTACCCTGGAACGTTGCGATTGCATCCGGCGTGCTCGGCATATTGGCACCTTCCGCGACGAATTTGCAACCGTTATTCACGAGCAAGGTGGCTTCGTCGCCGTTGATTTCGTTCTGGGTAGCGCACGGAAGAGCGACGTCGCACTTCACGCCCCAGATACCACGGCAACCTTCGACATACTGCGCGGTTGGAACGATGTTCGCATATTCCTTGATACGAGCGCGACGGACTTCTTTCAGGTCTTTAATAATGTCGAGATTGATACCGGCTTCATCGACGATGTAACCGTTGGAGTCGGACATGGCGATGACTTTCGCGCCGAGGCTGGTCGCTTTTTCGTTGGCGTAGATGGCGACGTTGCCGGAACCGGAGATGACGACGTTTTTGCCGTTCCAGTCGGTGTTGGCGTCCTGAAGCATACGGGTGGTGTAGTAAACCAGACCGTAACCGGTAGCCTGTTTACGAGCGAGAGAACCACCCCACTGGAGACCTTTACCCGTCAGAACACCGGTGAAGACGTTGCTCAGACGCTTGTACTGACCGAACATGTAGCCGATTTCACGGGCACCGGTACCGATATCGCCAGCCGGAACGTCCGTGTCCGCGCCAATGTGGCGGAAGAGTTCCGTCATGAAGCTCTGGCAGAAGGACATTACTTCGTTGTCGCTCTTGCCTTTCGGGTCGAAGTCGGAACCACCTTTACCGCCACCGATCGGCGTGGTGGTCAGCGCGTTCTTGAAAATCTGCTCGAAACCGAGGAACTTGATAATGCCGAGATACACGGACGGATGAAGACGGATACCGCCTTTATACGGACCAATCGCGGAGTTGAACTGGACGCGGAAACCACGGTTGACCTGGACTTCACCCTTGTCGTCAACCCACGGGACGCGGAAAATGATCTGGCGTTCCGGTTCGACGATTCGGTCAATGATCTTCGCCTTGACGTATTCCGGGTGCTTGTCGAGAACTGGCGCGATGGTTTCGAGCACTTCTTTCACCGCCTGATGGAATTCAGGTTCGCCGGCGTTGCGTTTGATGACGGTTTCCATAACGGAATCTAAATACTGGGACATCGTTGACTCCTTTGTATAAAACGGAAAAATGAACGGAAAATTTTAAAGTGCGCAACATGCACACAGAATAGATTTCTAATAGGTTTCGGGAATGAATTTCCATAAAACGTTGTTATTGTATCAGATTATCGGAGATTTACAAGGCCCCATTTAGCGTAATTTTGCCATAAAAGTTTTTTGAACGGCAGAGTTTCCGCGTCAAATTGGCCAAAATTCACAAATTTTTTAAAATAAATGACTTTTGGAGAATTTTACGGCAAAATATCGGCAAATATTTTTGGAATTTTTTTGCCGATATGGTGTATTTGAGCCGTCTCCTCACAAAAGCGCGACTAATTCGGTAGTTGCTCAGGAATTTTTGAGAAATATTGGAAAATTCTTTGCTGAAATTTCCAGAATTGAGATTTTTCTGTCACACCTACCCGTTATGTTTAATAGAGGAAGAGAAGAGTTCTTCCTGAAAGACTATATAATATTAATATAAGGAGAAATTTTCATGAAATTAGCGTATGTATTGGCTTTTGCGTTGGCGTTCGGAATGGTTCAGATTTCTTGCGCACAGAGCTGGTTCCATTCCAACGCCGATGGTACCTTCGCCGGTCGTTCGAGTTTATTGGGTGACACAACCTACCATTATAACTCGAATGGTACTTCCGCTGGTCGTTCGACTTCATTGGGTGACACAACCTACCATTATAACTCGAATGGCACTTCCGCTGGTCGTTCAAGTTCATTGGGTGGCACAACCTATCACTACAACGCGGACGGCAGTTTGGCAGGACGTTCCTCATCTTTCGGAGGCAGAACCTACCATTATAATTCCAACGGCAGTTCTGCGGGTAACTCGTGGAGCTGGGGTTGGTGATTCCTGAAACACTCTTCTTCTGACTGATTCATTCTATATTCCCGCTACGCTCTTGTGGTGGGAAATTTTTTTGGTTTGGCGGCTTGACAAAATGAGACGAAAACGCTAAAATAAAGGGTAGGATATCCATTTCACTTGAAAATTCAGGGAAGGGCGGGCTTTTCGGTAGTTATTTCTGCAACGCGAAAAGACGGTGAAGCAGAATTTTATAGTGTATTGGGTAGAAATGTTTCTTTTTTATAAATATCACCCCAAAATCATAACCCGAAAGGATGTTTTTTCATGAAAACCGAAATTCTCCGAAAATACGCAGAACTCATCGCTCGCTGTGGTCTGAACGTGCAGGAGGGGCAGGAAGTCATGATTACCGCCGACCTTGACCAGCCGGAATTTGTGACGATGTGCGTCGAGGAATGTTACCGCGCCGGCGCGAAGAAAGTCATCGTGGATTGGGTTCATCAGAAAGTCACGAAATTACACTACGAAAACCAGTCGCTCGAGACGCTTTCCCACCTTGAAAAATGGCAGTTGGAACGGTGGCAGTGGCAGACGGAACAGTTACCGTGCAAGTTGTTCATCGAATCGGACGACCCGGACGGATTGGCGGGAATCGACCAGGAAAAAGTCTCCAACGCGCGTCAGAAATGGTTCCCGTTGATTAAACCATATCGGGATAAGATGGAAAATCGCTATTCCTGGTGCATCGCCGCTGTGCCGGGAAAAGCGTGGGCGAAGAAAGTTTTCCCGGAATTGAGCGAGGAATCGGCTGTCGAAGCACTCTGGGACGCAATTCTGAAAACGTCGCGTGCGCTGGAGGGTGAACCGCTCGAAAATTGGAAAGAACACAACGCGGATTTGAAACGCCGATACGATTATCTGAACGCGCTGAAACTCCGCTCGTTGCACTATGAAAGCGCGAACGGAACGAATCTGACGGTCGGACTGATTGACGGTTGCAATTTCCTCGGCGGCGGTGAAACGACGATGGGCGGACAGTTTTTCAACCCGAATATTCCGTCGGAAGAGATTTTCACCACCCCACGGGCGGGCGAGGCGGAAGGAATTGTCTACGCAACGAAACCGTTGTCGTATCAGGGACAGTTAATTGAGAACTTCTGGATTCGTTTCGAAGATGGGCGGGCGGTCGAAGTCGGAGCGGAAAAAAACGAAGCACTCTTGCGGAAAATGATTTCGATGGACGACGGTGCGGCGAAACTCGGCGAGTGTGCGTTGATTCCGTACGATTCCCCAATCAACAACACGGGTATTCTCTTCTTCAACACCCTTTTTGACGAAAACGCGAGTTGCCACCTTGCGCTGGGTCACGGATTTAGCAACCTCTTGGAGGGTTTCGAAAACCTGACGATGGAAGAGTGCTACGCGCGTGGCATTAACGACTCGATGATCCACGTCGATTTCATGATTGGCTCCTCCGACCTTAACATCACTGGCACCACCTCCACCGGCGCAACCGTCCCCATCTTCCGCAACGGTGCATGGGCGTTTTGAGAAAGGAAGGTCGTCTGTTTGAAGCATGGTTTCTATTTTTTTTGATATGAAACCATGCCGTTTTCGGTTAATCATTTTTTCAGGATTTTAATTGCAGGATGAATCAAAATGAAGATTGAATCCTTAAAGTTGACCAATTTCAAAGCGTTTAGAAATGCAAAAATGGAAAAGATTCCTAAATTTTGCGTCATTGTCGGTGCAAATGGAACGGGAAAAAGTACGCTTTTTAATTTATTTGGCTTCTTAAAAGCTGCCCTAAATAGTGACGTTCATACTGCGCTTCTGCGTTTAGGTGGAAATCGAGGATTTCAGGAAGTCAGAAGCCGAGGAGCAACTGAGAATATTTCAATAGAATTAAAATTTCGTAATACTCCAGATGGAATTTTGAAAAAAAACAAGAAGTGCAAGGTAAAACTCCATTAATTACCTATTTTCTTGAAATAGGAGAGGAAAATGGTCATGCGTATGTAGAGCAGGAATACTTGCAATACCGTCGTGGTAGTAGAGGCAAGCCGTGGCGTTTTCTTGATTTTAGACGTGGAGAAGGTTCCGCCGTAATCAATGAATTAGACGACACAACAGATATTCGCAATTTGAAACGCGAAAACCAGAAATTGCGTTCACCGGATATTCTTGCAATTAAAGGACTTGCCAATTATGAGCGTTTTCCGGCAGTGGTAAGTCTTGCTACGTTAATTGAAAACTGGCACGTTTCGGATTTTCATATCAGTCGTGCACGACCGGAACAGGAAGTGGGTTTTGCCAATCACCTTTCTCGGGAAGGTGAAAACCTGTCGTTGGTAATTCAATTTCTTTATGATCGTCATCGGGATTTATTTAATAAAATAATGACACGGTTACAGCAATCAATCCCTGGAATTACTTCCGTTGAGGCGAAAACGACGGAAGAGGGGCGTGTTTTGTTAAAATTCCATGACGGAGCTTTTAAGGATCCATTTTTGGCGCGTTACGTATCCGATGGAACGATTAAAATGTTAGCATATCTCACGTTACTTTATGACCCTACCCCACATCCATTACTATGTGTTGAAGAACCGGAAAATCAACTTTATCCATCTCTTTTGTATCCTTTAGCAGAAGAGTTTCGAGCGTATACCAACAGCGAAAATAGTCAGGTTTGGGTTTCTACGTACAGCCCGGATTTCCTGAACGCTACGGAAATGGATGAAGTTTTTTGGTTGGAAAAAAGAATGGATATACGCAAATTGTTCGTGCTTGTGACAATCAACAAATTCGAACCTATATGGAAAATGGGGATCAGATGGGATATTTGTGGAAAGAGGGACTTTTCGGAAAGGCGGATCCTAAATGAAAGAACTTATATGTCTGCTTGAAGAACCTTCGGCTAAAGAGATGTTGACAATTGTTTGTAATCAGATTGTTCCAAAATCAATCGAAACGCATATTATTGCATTTGAGGGAAAACGGGATTTAGCAAGTAAACTGGTTAAAAGAATCCAATTATGGCAAAATCCAGAAGTGGTATTTCTGGTTATGCAGGATCAGGATAGGAAAGATTGCATTGGCGTAAAATCAGAGTTACAGGAACTTGTAAATCAAACAGGAAAAGCAGATCGGACTATTATCCGTATCGCGTGTCAGGAATTGGAAAGTTTTTATTTTGGTGATCTTGAGGCGGTCGAAAAGGGACTTGATATTAAAGATTTACGGAAATATAGCAAGAAAAAATAGTACCGAGTGCCTGATGATATTCCATCTCCATCTGAAGCGTTGAAGAAAATAACCAAATATAAATATCAGAAAGTTTGTGGTTCCAAAGCAATCGCGCCTTACTTAAAATTAGCACAAGGGGAGAATTCCTCTCACAGTTTTCAGGTTTTGTTGCAGGGAATACAGAAATTGATAGAATTATAAACGTTAAACCTGATATTTCTGCTTAAAACCGGGGAGAGTATATATCCGTATTCTCCCCGTAATGTTATAACTATTTCAGATTTCTCTTAATGCACTCTCTGTCCCGGGACGGCACCGGTGTCGGGGGAGAGGACGAAGATGTCTTTACCTCCGGGGCCGGCGGCGCAGATCATCGCTTCGGACATGCCGAACTTCATCTGGCGAGGCTGGAGGTTCGCGACACAGACGACGAGGCGTCCGACAAGGTCTTCCGGTTTATATGCGGATTTGATGCCCGCGAAAACGTTTTTCGTCACGTCGCCACCCAGCGAGAGCGTCAGGTGAAGCAATTTTCGCGCTTCTGGAACCTCTTCCGCCATCACAATTCGCGCGACGCGGAGGTCCACCTTACAAAAATCGTCAATCGTGCACATTTCTTCCAGTGGCTCGTCCGTCAACGGTTGCGCACTGTCGTCCCACTGCGATTTCGGAGCGTTTTCTTCCGTACCAGCCGTGTTTTCCGTATCGACCGGTTTATTTTCTTCTTTCGTTTCTTCGATCATAGCGTCAATCACTTTCTCATCCATTCGAGCCATTAAATGACTAAATTCATTCACTTTCGTACCACAAAGCGGTTTCTGTACGCTTTCGATACTCCACGATTCGACCGTTTCGTCGAGCAACTGCGCCGACTGTTCCGCGAGTTTCGGCAGAATCGGCGACAAATAAATCACCATCTGACGGAAGATATTCAGCGCAATCGTGCAGACGTCCTGCAATTCCTGCTGTTTCGCCGGGTCTTTCCGTAACGTCCACGGCGCGGAATCTTCCACGAATTTATTCGCACGGTCGCCAATTGCCATCACTAACCGCGTCACGCGCGCGAAGTCGCATTCTTCGTACGCTTGCGCAATTTCTTCCATCTGTGACGCGCCAAACGCGAACAGTCCGCCGTCTTCCGGGTAGGTCGCCGACAGTCCGAGGTCTTTCATGAATTTTGCGGTGCGACTTGCCAGATTCACGAGTTTTCCGACCAAATCCGAGTTGACTTTCTCGCGAATGTCGCTGAAATTCAGGTCTACATCGTCCACGCGCCCCGTCAGTTTCGAAGCGAAATAGTAACGTAAATAAGCCGGGTCAAGGTACTTGAGGTACGTGTCCGCCTTGATGAAGGTCCCTTTCGATTTCGACATTTTCTCGCCGTTCGTGGTGAGCATACCGTGAATGTGGACTTTTTCCGGAAGGTTAAATCCGGCGGTCTTCAACATGGCAGGCCAGAAGAGCGTGTGGAAATACGTAATGTCTTTTCCGATGAAATGATGAATTTCCGTTTCGGGATTTTTCCACCAATCTTCCCAGTTTTCGCCGTTTTTCTCGCACCAGACGCGGGTAGAACCGATGTATCCGATCGGCGCGTCGAACCAGACGTACCAGTAATTTCCCGGAGAGTCCGGAATCTCGAAACCGAAATACGGCGCAGGACGCGAAATGTCCCAGTCACGGAGTTCGTCGCAGAGGAAATGCCCGGCGAGATAATTCGCAATTTCCGGTTGGAGGTGATTTCCCTGCTGAGTCCATTCTGTGAGGAACGGGCGTAAACGCTCGATTTCGACCATTAAATGCTCTGCGTCGCGCAGTTCCGGCGTGGTTCCCGACAACGCGCTGATGGGGTCTTTCAGGTCCGCCGGGGAGTAAGTTGCGCCGCACTTGTCGCACGAATCGCCATACTGGTCCTGCGCTCCGCATTTCGGGCAAGTCCCCTTCACGAAA
Source organism: Planctomycetia bacterium (assembly GCA_030527705.1). Taxonomy (GTDB): domain Bacteria; phylum Planctomycetota; class Planctomycetia; order Pirellulales; family Thermoguttaceae; genus RGIG3701. The sequence continues at coordinate 9,132 of JAUNAI010000001.1, forward strand.
CGGTCTGCAAGGAACGTTCCTGCCTGCGTGTCGAAGAGTTGCGTCACTTTTTTCTCGTGAACGAGACCCGCCGCACGGAGAGCTGTCCAGATTTCTTTACATGACTCGTAATTTTCCGGAGCATTGGTGCTTCCGTAATTGTCGAAACGGATTCCCATGCCGGTAAAGGACGCAAGATGCTGTTCCCGGACACTCGCGATGAGTTCTTCCGGCGTAATTCCCTCACGCTGCGCACGAATCATAATCGCCGTTCCGTGCGTGTCGTCGGCACAGATGTAAATGCACTTATTTCCGCGAAGACGCTGCGCTCGCACCCAGATGTCGGTCTGAATATATTCAACGAGATGCCCGATATGAATCGGACCGTTCGCGTACGGCAACGCGCTTGTAACGAGGATTTTTCGCATGTCAACTCCTCAGAAATGGAGAAAAATGAAACCGATTTGATACGATTTTATTATTATACATGATTTTGAAATAACTTCTAGGGGGAGGGAGAGCGAAGAGTAAATGAAAAAACAATCCCAATGGAATCGGTATTATCGTAAAAATCATTTCTTTCGATTTTCTTTTTTTAAATGGGGGGTTTTCTGGAAAAGCGAAGGCGAAAAAGACACAGAAGGGGGCGTAAAAGTGACGATTATTCCAAAAGATACGTCTAAGAGGGTAAAAAGTTGAAAAATTTTGAAGAAAATAGTAAAATTTCCTTAAAAACTTGTTGACCTAAATCGGTTTTGTAATTACACTATAGGAATATAACTATACTTATAGGGAAACTGTTTTTTGATTTAATTTTATACCCGACACACTATAAAATTTCGCTTCTCCGTCGTTTCACGTTGTAGAAACGATTGCTGGAAGGACCGCCCTTCGAAAGAATTTTCAAGTGGAATTGGTATATCAAAAAATCGCATGTAACAAGGATAATTCAGATGGCTCGAAGTAATGCAGTCTGGGGAATTGACGTTGGAAACTGTTCGTTGAAGGCAATGCGCTGTTTTGTGGAAGACAGCGACCCTTCCATGTTGGTCGTAGATGCGGTCGATTATATCGAGTATCCGCAGATTTTGACCCAGCCGGGTGTCAATGCTGACGAGGAGATTCGTGAAGCGTTTAAACTGTTCCTTTCGCGCAATAAAATTAAGGGGGACAAAATTGCAGTTGCGATGGGGGGGCAAAACGGATTGGTACGTTTCCTGAAATTGCCACCGATTGAACCGAAAAAGATTCCGGATATTGTGAAATACGAGGCAAAACAGCAGATTCCGTTCCTGAACGAAGTAATCTGGAAGTGGCAGCGTATTGGTCAGCAGGGGTCGGCAAGTGCGTTTCCGTTGGAAGTAGAAATCGGTCTTTTTGCGATTAAGCGTGACCAGATTTACAAGACGATTGGAACGTGTGACTCGCTGAGCATTCCGGTAGATAACATTCAGTTAACGCCATTGGCTCTGTATAATTATCTCATGCACGACGAACTGCATGACTTACCGAGTCTGGACGATTATGACCCGGAAAATCCGCCACCGTACGTGGTGATTCTCTCGATGGGGACGGACGCGACGGACCTGATTCTCACGAATGGTTTCCGCGCGTGGCAGCGTAACTTGCCGATTGGTGGGAATAACTTCACGAAAGCTCTTATGAAAGAGCTGAAGCTGACGTTTGCGAAAGCGGACCATCTGAAGCGGAATTTGGCGACCAGTCAGGATAAAGTGGCGGTTTTGCGTGCGATGCAACCGGTGTTTAATAGTTTCCAGAACGAAATCCAGCGTTCATTGGGTTTCTTCTCGAGTCTTGATCCGAACGCGCAGTATGAGCGGGTCATTGCGTTGGGGAACGCGATGAAACTGACCGGGCTGACGAAATACCTGTCGCAGAATCTGGGGATTGAGGTTGCACTTGGAAAATCATTTGGCAGTCTGGATACATCGAATTTGGCGGACAGTTCTCTTATTACGGAGAATATGTCGACATTCGGAACCTGTTATGGTCTGTGTCTTCAGGGACTGAAAAAAGGCTCGGTAAACACGAACTTCGTGCCGAGTGAAGTCGTGATGGCACGTATTATTAACGCGAAAAAACCGTGGATGCTCGCAGCCTCAACGCTTCTGATGCTGGGAGCGACGATTAATTTTGGTGCTCAGGTAGGCATTCAGGATTCCGTTGCGGAAAAAAATTGGCAGGTGCACGAGTCGAAAGCCGAGGGCCTTTCCAGTAAAGCGAAAGCGTATGTGGATGCCGTTACACAGCATGAAGCAACGTTCCAGGCACTCGACGCGACAGGAGCGATATTCCTCGATAACTTTAAAAATCGTACTGCGTGGATGGAGCTGGTTCATGGGCTGAATTCATGTCTGCCAGTGGCGCCGAAGCCAGAAGGTGCGAATCTGACGGCTGAAGAAGTGATGGCGCGTGAGGAACTTCATATCGTGAATATTGAAGCGCAACCGCTCAATGATTTCGAGGCAGCGGAATGGATGCGGATGGCGCTTGACGCGACGGATGGAAGAATTCTTTCATCGAAATTGCGAGATAAATATGAAGCTGCGGTAGGTGGTAGTGGTGATGAAGAGGAAGAAAGCGCGGACGAAGAAAGTGGTGTAGATGCCATTATCGCGCAGGCTCTGGCACCAGAACCGATTGTTGCGTTGAGTGGTGAAGAGGGGGAAGAGGGCGAGGATGGTGAAGAAGCGGTTGCGGAAGAAGAATCTATGGATGAAGATTCCGAAGAAGGCGCGACTGCTAAACCTCCGAAATGCTGGGTAGTCTCCGTGTACGGTTATCACTGGCATAACAGTAACGAAGCGCAGGTGAAAATGGATACTTTCGTGCGTCGTAACTTCCTCGATAAGATTTCGGGTGAAGTGGAATGTACATTTAAGTTGCCGATTCTGAAATCTGCGCAGGTTGTGGACCCGAATATGACGGAGCCGGAAACGGTGACGATGCGCGACTTGGGTGTGCGTTATCCGATTCTGGTGAATAAGAAAATTGAGCGCATGTATGACGGCGCGTGGAAAGACTTGCGGAGACTTGAAATTCGTGATGAATTCCAGGATACGGACTTGACGCGGACTGGTGGCACTAATGCAGCGATGATGGCGGAAATGGCAGCTGGTGGTGTCGTTGATCCGACCAATCCGCAGGCGACAGAAATGATGGCGTTAAGAATGGGAAGGCGGTATGATTTTGTGATTCATTTCCTTTGGGAACCGACTTCGGCAGTGGATCGTGCGGAAACTCGTGTCGCGATTCAGGCGGCGGAAGAAACGCGTAAGCAGGCGGAAGCGGAAGCAGAGGAAATGGCGGAAGATGGGGAGGACGAAGAATAATTCGTCGCTATGGAGACTCCGAGAGCGGGAAAAAGGAAAGTTAATTGGAGCCTGAAACCGTGAACGTGGGGAATCTGAAGCAGAAACCTAACCGAATGACTGTAAAACCTTTCACAGGATGGGATATATTCGATGAGTAAATTTCAAATTGCCTTAACCTATATTAAGAAATACATTTTTTGGGTGATTTCCATTATTTGCCTGTTGGTCACGATGATTACCAGTAGTGCAATTACGGGTCATAAAGCCGACAGTTTCGACTCGCGTAAATCGGCGATTGAGGGACGTTTTTCCGAAATGCAGCGTCTTGCTGGGCAGGATAACCCGAATGAGCCGGTAGTGCTCCAGAAGCAGGCGGATGTGAAGAACCTGAAGGATACAATTCTGGATGCGTGGAATCAGTTGTATCTGCCGCAGGCGAATTTTTTCGAGAATGGTTGGCCGGAATTCCGTAATCGTGATGGTCAGCTGGACGCGAATGCGTCGTACTATCTCGATGAAATGAAGAGAATGTGGGCATCACAGACGATTTATGAATCGCCTGCAAAATCTTCTTTACCGGGAGATGTCGCCGACGCATATCGAAATTACGTAATGCAGTCGCAGGAACGTGATTTCATGAATCGTTACAAGATTTATGTTCCGGAAAATGTTCAGGGAGCGAATGGTGCGGTCGTTGCGGCAACGATGCAGGGACTCACCGACGAAACCGGGACGGCTTCTCAGTTGCCGACAGAGGGAAATCTGACGTGGGATGAAACGAATCGACAGCAGATGCGGAATCGTTTTATGCGTTTAAGTCGCGCGATTGGTGATGCGAAAGTGAATTCGACGCGGAAACTTCTGGTGGTTCAGGAAGATATCTGGACGTATAACCTACTCCTGAATGCGATTACGCTCATGAATAAGAACTGTGAAGGTTCTCATGATGCGGTGGTAAAGCGTATTTTTGGAATCGATATTGCAGAAGATGCTTCTACGTTGAACCCGAATTCGAGTGGTAGTGGCAGTGGAACTAGTTCCCGTTCTGAACGCCGTCTGGGTTCATCAGGTGAGAAAAATGAGAATATCGTATTTAACGCGGAAGAACGTGTCGTTTCCATTCCGGTTCCGGAAGTGCGAAATACGGAAGAAATGTCAGAATCCATGATGAGTGGTGAACTGGAAGAGGAAGAAGGCGCTGGAAATGTCGATGAAGAATTCTTGGAACTTTTCGATTATCGTTATTGCGATATTTATGGAAATTTCATGTCGGCAGATCAACTTACGGAGTTTTTGAAAACGAAACCGGAATATAAATTGATGCCGGTTCACGTACATATTTTGATTGCGCAGGAGCAGATTCCGCAGTTTATGTTGAATTGTCTGAACGCGGACATGCCGATTTATATTCATCAGATCAGTGTTCGTGCACGTGATCTGGACGCAGTTCCCCATCAGTTGACGATTGAACCGGAATTACCGACGACGAGTGAGGATGGAACTGGAATGGCTCCGGTACGGCCAACACGTACTGAGCGTAGAACTGCAACGCAGACTCCGACTGGTAATCAGGAAGGAATTACTGAGGCGATGGGGGGTACGACGACTAGCAGTCTGACGGGAGAAGTCGATAAACGGAAGCCGGGTGATGTAGAATTCCAGCTGTGGGGCATGGTCTGTGTGTTTAATGCGCCGGACGAGAGTAAGTATGATGAGATTCTCGGTGAAAGTTCGGAAGATAGTGATGAAGAGGCGGATTCCGAAGATAGCGATGAGGAAGAATCTGACAGCGAAGATGGTGAGGATTCTGAAGCCAGTGAGGATAGCGATTCTGAAAGTTCGGATGACGCTGATGAGGCGGAAGAGTCGGACGCCAGCGACGATACGGATGAGGTTACCGATGAATCTGCGGATGAATCAGAAGACGTAAGCGACGCGGAGGCTGAGGCTGAAACTGATGCGGAGGCGGATGCTGTGGAAGCAGAATCGGAAGACTCTGGAGCGGTAACAGATGAAGAAGCGGTGGAAGATGACGCGGAAACGGTAGAGGAATCTGAGGAAGAATCTTCTGAAGATTCATCAGAGAAATCAGTTGCTGAGGAGTCTGCTACTGAGGAAGCCACGGAAGATACTGAAGAGGCGGAAGAGGCAGAGAATGCTGAGGCCGCAGACGCGGAAGCCGAGGAAACGGAAGAGTAATATCAAGTTGGGGACCGCTGGTCCGTGGGGAATTCAGGGAGGTTTCCAGAATTTAACAGAGTAGTTCTGGAAACCCCTTAAAACTCGATAAAAATCAAAATATACAGGAATAAACGATGAAGGGTAAATTGGATGCAGATAAGCTGAAGGAGCTGTGTATTAATCATTTTGAGAAGGTGATTTTCGCTCTTTTAGTTATGTTTTTTCTGTCGATGGTCCTTTCGGCCTTGAAGGTAGAACCCTACACGAAAAAACCGGAGGAACTCAGCTCGGCCTGTAGTCGGGCGGAATCGAAATTGAACGAGGAACAGGAAGTTATCCCGGTTGAGCGGAATTATGACAGCTTGATTAATGGGATTCAGGAACAGTTGCCGAGTGCGAATTATATGACGACAGCGGCGTGGAATCCGATTCTCTCGAAAGAGGGGCAGAAGCGTCGTGCTCCGCGTGCGTTGGCAATTCAGAATCTGCAGGTCTGTGAGTGGCATGGAAGTGTTCAGAAACCACAGCGTTCAGCAGAAGAGATGGAAGAAGAACCGGTTTTTGATGACGGTTTCGGTGGTGTAGAACGGAGCACGACTGAGGGTGTGCGTTGTTGTATCCTGATTGGTGAGTTGCCGAAACTGGAACAGGAAACAGAATTTGCGAATAAGTTAGGGACACCGTTACTTTCGGATTCTCGTACTGGGATGTATGCAGGAATGAATGGTCAGACAGCGGATGGTCCGTTCTATTATGATTATACGGTGGAACGTGCGCTGGTGCCGGCCGATGGCGACTTGGAGAAGATTAAGGAACAGGACTGGGTGGATTTACGGAAACGGCGTAATAAGAAGTTATCTGTGAATGAATCCCGGATTCGTTATTTTAATGGTGATAGCGAGTTGGGTGGTCACGGTGGTGGCGGTGCGGATATTCCGGACAAATATCAGCCACCGCAGATTTATCGGAAGCCGAAATTGGTGGCGACGGATACTGCGGATGGAAAGAAGACTGGTCGAAATGGGCGACAGTCTGTGAATTCGAACATGGTTCCTGGTATGGAAATGGGCGTGAATGGAATGATGACGAATGGACTCGTTCCTGCGAAAGACGCAACGCTTATGGTTCCGTTGCCGCAAGTGGTGCAGTCGAGTAATCAGACACAGTTTAACTGGAATGTGTATCTTCCATATCCAGAAGAATTCGAGTTGGATTTAATGGTCGATGGTCAGCGTGTCCGAAAGTCGAAATCTGCGGATGATGACGCGGATGGTGAAGAAGATGAAGACGCGGAAGACGGTGAGGAAGATGAAGATTATGATGATGAAGAAGACGATGAAAAACTGGAAGCTATAGACCCGACGATGATGGGTGGTGAAATGGAAAAGGCGGCGGACGTGAGCCTGTTCCGTTATGTCGACTACACGGTCGAGCCGGGTAAACAGTATGTTTATCGAGTGAAAGTTCAGCTTCATAATCCGAACTACCAGTATGAGCCGGCGTTTAATCTGGAAAACCCAGATGATGGAAAGGTGAAATATCTGGAGAGCGACTGGTCGAATGTGACGCTACCGGTCTCGATTCCTCTGGATAATCATTTCTATTTGGCTGGTTTCAGCAAGTTTTATCCTCGGACGGCGGCGGATCGGAAAGACCCGAAAATCAAGAAGTGGTCTCCGTATGTGAGCCTGATGCCGGTGAAATTTAATGAGGATAACGGTAATGAAGACTTCACACACTTTGATGAAATCACGGTTCGACTGGAACAGGTGAAAAAATCGTCGAAGAAAAAGAAGGTTGTGAAGAAGGAAGAGCCGATGCGTCTGGCACCGGGACAGTTACTGAACTTGCTGGTGGAAGAAGACACGATTCGTCAGCTCGGAAATATGAGCTATCAGACAACTTCCTACGGAAATCGTTTTGAGGATGAAGAGGAAGAGAAAGATCTGAAACAGTTCAACACGGGATTCATTTTATTGGATGTACGTGGTGGTGACGAGTTGTACGCGCCGATTGATGAAAAAGATTTTGAAGGTGCGGACGAGGCGATCAAGAAGAATCCGCGTGGGATTTACTCACCATCGATGGTGCTTCTGATTGGTCCGAAGAATGATTTTATTATTCAGTCGGAACTGGAAGACGTGGCGGACGTATATCGTCGGCGTGACACGATGGAAATGAATCAGCAGTTTATGGAAGACATGTCATCGACGCAGGAAGAAGAAACCCCACGTTCACGGCGTTCACGTCGGAATAAGGATGGTGAGGTACCGCCAGAACCGACTCGGAGTAGTTCACGTGACCGTCTGAATCGGTAATTGGTAGTGGATATGTGAGTGATTCACGGAAAACAGACGCGGAGCGTTTCGCGTCTGTTTTCATTTTCAGATACTATTTTTTATATTCTACTTTATTTATGAGGGGATTTTCAGAAAAGAGTCTGTAAAATGTTTCTTGTAAATAGGTTCCTTATTTTAGATTTTAAAATTCATGATGATAACGACTCTTCCTGTTGGCGATCTGATTTTTCTTGGGACGGGCACGTCGCACGGAGTACCGATGATGGGGTGCGAGTGTGAAGTATGTCAGAGTACCGACCCACGGAATCGGCGTCTGCGTAGCTCGGTGATCTTGGGGTTTCCTGAGGGAAATCTGTTAATTGACACATCACCAGATCTCAGACAGCAGTTCTTGCGTGAGAAACTCTGTTATGCCGATGCGATTCTGTATACGCATCCGCATGTTGATCATCTTTTTGGACTGGATGATACGCGGCTTTTTCCGCGGTTGAATGGACGGGAAACGATACCGGTTTACGCTTCTAGGCATGTTACGAATGAGATTCGGACACGTTTCGCCTACATTTTTGACCCACGTGTTCAGGAGTTTCCGGCAGGAGGAATTCCGAAATTAACACTGAATGCTCTGGAACCTTATCAGGAGACGGAAATTTTAGGGCAGAAAGTGTTACCATTGACGATTAATCATGGATTGATGGACATTTTCGGGTTTCGGATTGGGAATTTAGCGTACTGTACGGATGCGAAAGTAATTCCCTCAGAGTCGATGCGGCAACTTTATGGGCTGGAAACGCTGATTATTGGGTGTCTGCGTTATGACCCACATCCAACGCATATGGGACTGACAGAAGTGATGGAAATTGTGAGCGAGTTGAAACCGCAACGTGTATTTTTTACACATATCGGCCATCGTTTCGACCATGCGCAACTCTGTGAAGAACTTCCACCACACATTCGCCCAGCGTATGATGGACTGTATTTAAGAGGATGTTTTTAGTGACATATTCAGCTTAAAAGTTAAAGGGAGATAACCTCATCATGTTACCTCCTTTTTTTTCTCTCTTTTCTTCTCACACCGTTCCCGGCTCGTATTTCAGTGTTTTCTCCCGGATTTCTTTTAGGAACAGTTCAATTGCGGATTCTAACGTGAAATTCCCTAAACTTCCCACAATTCGGTCACGAATTGCCACCGTTTTTCCTTCCGCCTCGCGTTCACCGATAATCAGCATATATGGCGCGAGCTGAAGCTGTGCACGTCGAATTTTGGCGCCAATTTTTTCGGACCGATAATCACCGAAAACGCGTATTCCCCGTGACCGAAGCGCTTCTTCAATTTGGAGTGCGTAGGTTTCATATTTCGGACTGACGATTAAAATCCGGACCTGTTCCGGTGCGAGCCACAGCGGAAATGCACCCGCAAAATGTTCGATTAACACACCGATGAAACGTTCGAAAGAATCTAGCGGCGTGCAGTGTAGCATGACCGGACGATGCAGATGATTATCCGTTCCGACGTATGATAGGTCGAAACTTTCCTCGCTTGGTAGATTAAAATCGATATGAATAATTCCGAAATGCCAGTCACGCTCTAGTGAGTCTTCTGCCACAAAATCAATTCCTGGTCCTTCCGGATGTACCTCACCATTCGGAATCGCAGGAAGTCCCAGACGGCGACACTCTTCCAGAATCATTGCCTCATAATATTCCCACTGTTCTTGCGTTCCACTGTATTTCACTCCATTTTCGGAACGGAAACAGGTCTGAATGCGTAGATTTTTGAATCCGAACATTCTTAAATTATCACGGAGCATTTCCAGACATCGCCGAAACTCCGTCGCTACCTGGGTCGGCTCACAGAAAATATGAGTGTCGTTCCGCGTAAATGCACGTACCCGTTTCAGTCCGGAAAGTTCACCGGATGGTTCATAACGGCAGACGTTTCCGAACTCAAAAAAACGCAGTGGTAATTCCCGGTAACTCCGTGGGTGGTTCTGATAAATTGTGACATGCTGAGGTCCACAGGTGGGGCGAAGAACATAACAGTCGTTCCGTTCCACCTCAAAAAGTGGGTAACAACTTTCGGAATCATACGGATTTTTGCCCGTAATTCGATATAGCCCTGCTCGTCCGATTTCAGGTGAATAAACGCGCTGGAAACCATAACCGGTAAGTCTTTCTACGAGAAAAGCCTCAATCTGCTGTCGAATTACTGCTCCTTTCGGTAACCAGAGCACTAATCCGGAGCCGACACGTGGGTCGAAAGAGTATAGTTCCAGATGTTTTCCGAGAATCCGGTGGTCGCGTTTCCGCGCTTCTTCCAGATGTGCGAGGTGTTTCTCTAATTCATTCTCATGAAAAAAAGCTGTCCCGTACACACGCTGTAACGGTTTCTGTGTGTTTCCTTTCCAGTTCGACTCCGCAACGGAGAGTAATTTAAAATGTTGTAACATCCGCGCATTCAGTACGTGCGGTCCTCGGCTTAAGTCAAGAAATTCCCCCTGTCGGTAAAAAAAGACGGTTGGAAACTCACGCAGATTCGTTCTCAGATGTTCCAGTTTCATTGGCTGATTCATGGATTCTAGGATTCGCTCTGCTTTCTCTCGCGGAATGATAAGACACTCGAATGTTCCTCCTTGCTCCGTCAGTCGACGCATTTCTGCTTCAATCTGTGGAAAGTCAGCTTCCGTAATTTGGTGTTCAAGCGAAAAATCATAATAAAATCCATTTTCGACAGACGGACCGAAACCGAGTTGGACGTTGGGGAAAAGTCGCATGACCGCTCGTGCCATAAGGTGAGCAGTACTGTGACGCAAAATTTCCAGCGCAGCTGCGGAATCGGAATAGAGAAAGTCAAGATTTATCGGTCCAGAGGTTGGTACAATCGTCTGTAACCCGACAACTTCACCATTCAGACACGCAGCAACAGGAAAACGCGTGGAATTGGGGCGGGATTTGGAGGCTAAATCCGACAGTCTTACAGGAAAAAGAGTCGGAGTGGAGGTGTTTTTAAAATGGGGATTGTCGAGCATATCAGGCCTGCGCAATTTTAGGAAAACGGACAATACGGGAGCCGCTAAAAAATTATAACTTGAAATGAAAAAAATTACAAGGGTTTCGCAGTATGAAAAAAGAAAAAAGTCGGAAATTTTTTGGGAAAGTAGTGAAGATAGAGAGAATAAGAAAGAGATTTTATTAAAAAAGAAGGAAAGAGTGTTAAGAAAAATGGAGAAATTTTAGAAAATTGCGAAAAAATCTTAAAAAAGTCGTCACCCCCCCTTGTAAATCTGTGAAAATCGGTTATACTTCTGTCTCTTGTCTGTGGGGAGTTTTTTCAGTGGTTGAAGAACCCCCCATTGACAAAAAAGTAAAAACGGGTAGAATATACCCCGCAAATTGGGCACTAGTCCAATTGTTGGTATCTTTGGAAATGTGGAAAGTGTGAACAGGAGGCTCTAGTGGCTGGACAGAGTAGTAATAATATCAGAATCCGAATGGAAGCTTATGATCATTCGATCATCGATCAAAGCTCAGCGGAAATTGTAGATACTGCAAAGCGCACCGGCTCAGTCGTCCGCGGTCCGATTCCACTTCCTACACGGATTGAACGTTACACCGTCCTTTCTAGTCCGCATGTTGACAAAAAAGCTCGTCAGCAGTTTGAGATTCGTACTCATAAACGTCTGATTGACATTGCAGATGTCTCTCCCAAGACGATTGATGCATTGAACAAGCTCAGTCTGCCGGCAGGTGTGGAAATCAAAATTAAGGCCAACGGTCGTTAATTTTGGATAGTGAGACGTAATCCTTGGGAAGGTGCTTCGGCACCACAGATGGATTCGGTAAACAGTCGTATAAGTTAAGCCGCACAATCGCGGTAAACGGTTTCAGTTTATTAGCAGTACAAGTTGATGGTTTTCGGGTAAACACCGTGTCTTAAGAAAGCGGAGGGTTCCCGAAAGGCGATACAAGAAAAGGTGAGAACGATGAGTGTTGGATTGCTCGGACGCAAAATTGGAATGACACAGGTCTATGAAGTGACTGGAAAAGCGATTCCGGTTACGGTTCTGGAGTTGGGTCCTTGTGATGTCCTTCAGGTGAAAACCAATGAAAAAGACGGTTATGAAGCCGTTCAGATTGGTTTCGATGACAAAAAAAGTTCTTGCGCGTCACGTTCAGAACGTGGTCATGTCGCTAATATCGACAGCAAACGTCAGAATAAAAAAGCTGCATCGGGAGTGGCAATGGCTCCCAAAGCCGGCTGTGAAGCGAAAAAATTCATCAAAGAATTTGTTACCTCCGTCGAAGGTTTTGAAGTTGGTCAGAAACTGGATCTGTCCGTTTTTGACGGCATCACTGCTGTTGACGTGATTGGAATTAGCAAAGGTCGCGGTTACGCAGGTACTATGACTCGTCATAATTTCGCGGGTCAGCGCGCCAGCCACGGTGTTAAAAAATGCCATCGTCACATGGGTGGTACGGGTTGCAGTGCTTATCCGTCCCGTGTTCTGAAAGGCAAGAAAATGCCGGGTCAGTATGGTAACGTCCGTACGACCATCCGCAACATCGCCATTATTAAGATCGATGTGGAGAATAACCTCATGCTCATCAAGGGTGGAGTTCCGGGGCCGAATGGTGGTTATGTCACTGTCCGTCCGACGAATATGCTCCCCCGTCCGCGCAAATTCAATGGTGAGTTGGTCGCTAACTGACTTACGCGCCAGAAATGAAATACACGAGGGAGGGTTTCTCTCCCTCTGAGAAAAAGGATGACGGTGAAACCCCGTCGCTCTCGAAGAAGTATTTCTTCGCCCCGTCGAACCGTATTTTTACAAAGCTTAACGGCGTGTAAAAGAATATAACCGAAGTTCTGCTCATGCCGAACGGATTGACAGGTTCGCAAAACGCTTGATTTGAGTGCAGTTGCATTTTCACCTTAGAGCGTTTGGTTAGAAACTCAATTTATAGAAAGATTTTTATCATGGTCAGTCTGCCAATTTATGACCGCACCGGAAAACAGGTGGATACGTACGAATTTGACGTGAATGAACTCGCGGATCGTATTAGTGTTCAGTTGTTGCATGATGCGGTTGTTATGTATCAGTCGAACATGCGCCAGGGCACCGCGAAAACCAAGACCCGCGGTGAAGTCGCTGGATCTACCAAGAAAATGTACCGTCAGAAGGGTACTGGTAATGCACGAGCTGGATCAAAACGCTCTGGCGTTCGTCGCGGTGGTGGTCATATCAAAGCCAAAACCCCGCGTGATTGGCGTCTTGCAATGCCACGCAAAGCGATGCAGCTTGCTACGCGTATGGCTCTCCGTTCCAAGTTTGAAGGCGAAAAAGTCATCATCGTTGAAGACTTCCAGTTAGAAGCTCCGAAAACGAAGGAAATGGCTTCCGTTCTCAGCGCTCTGAATGTTGCTGGTAAAACGGCCCTTTTCGCCACCTGTGGTTACAATGTGAACATCTACAAGAGTGGACGCAACATTCCGGGTCTGCAGATTCTTCCGATGAGCGATATCAATGCTCTGGAAATTCTGAAGCCGAAGTGTGTTGTTGTGACTCGCGCTGCGCTTGATGCGTTCCGCGGAACAATCGCCGCCAAGAAAAACGCTTGATGAAAGGGACGAATAATGAATGATATTATCAGTGCCGGCTTGTTTTTGGAGCCATACCAGATTATTCTCCGTCCGCTCGTCACGGAAAAAGGCGTCATGTTGACCGACAAAACGTTCAAACGTGCGAAACGTGATGCGGAAGGTAACAAAGTCCGCGATTCGAAAGGCAATGTTGTTTGGGAAGAAGTTTCTCAGAATGCCTATTCTTTCCAGGTTCACACTAGTGCCACGAAAGAAGAAATCAAAGACGCGATTGAAAAACTTTATGATGTGAAAGTCGTCAAAGTGAACACTCAGAACCGTAAAGGAAAGCAGCGTCGTTTCAAGCAGCGCCTTTTCAAAACGGGCGATTGGAAAAAGGCGATTGTTTATCTCGATGCTGAGAGCCGTATCGACTTTGTTTGAGTTTAGTGTTCCGGCGCAAGCGAGCTAAGAAATAGTAAGTGACCGCCGGATTTGGAAAGTGATTGTGCAAAGACACCCTTAGTGTCAGTAAAACGATCACGAAGTTGAGAATTCAACTTGGAAATGGATGTGAATCAATGGGAATTCGACATTACAAGCCTACTTCTCCAGGACGTCGCGGAGCCAGCGTCAGCGATTTCGCTGATCTGACGCCGGGAGCAAAGCCGGAGAAATCGCTTCTGGAACCGAAGCGCCGCACCAATGGTCGCAATAATCAGGGAATTATCACTTGTCGTCATCGTGGTGGCGGTCACAAACGTGCTTATCGTTTGATTGACTTCCGTCGTAACAAGGACGGCGTCCCGGCTATTGTGGACTCGGTACAGTACGACCCGAACCGTACTGCGCGTATTGCGCTTCTGAAATATGCCGATGGTGAAAAACGTTACATCATCGCCCCGAACGGACTGAAAAAAGGCATGAAAGTTGTTTCCGGCGCGGACGCTGTCAGCGATGTTGGAAACTGCCTGCCACTTGCTAAAATCCCGCAGGGTAGCACAATTCATAATATCGAACTTCAGCCTGGAAGCGGCGCGTGCATGTGCCGTTCTGCTGGAACGTATGCGACGCTGGTCGCGAAAGACGTCGAATGGGCGCAGATTGTTCTTCCGAGTGGTGAAATTCGCCGTGTTCCGGCACAGTGCCGTGCGGTCATCGGTATGGTTGGTAACTCCGACCACATGAATATCGTCATCGGTAAAGCCGGTCGTATGCGTTGGATGGGTCGTCGTCCCCACGTTCGTGGTACCGCGATGAACCCGATTGACCACCCGCACGGTGGTGGTGAAGGCCGTACCAAGGGCGGTCGTAACCCGGTTACCCCGCAGGGTAAACCGACGAAAGGTCATTCGACTCGTAGTCGTCATAAGTCTTCGAATAAAGCAATCGTTCGTCGTCGTAAGTCGCGACGTTATGGACAACTTAAACTTCCAGGTTAGGATTAAAGAACAATGGGACGATCGTCAAAAAAAGGACCGTTTGTTGAGCGGAGTTTGTTCATCAAGGTTGAAAAGCAGCTGGAAGCCGGCACAAAAGAACCGATTAAAACCTGGTCTCGCCGTTGTGTCATTATTCCTGAATTTGTAGGTTTCACCTTCATGGTTCATAATGGTAAACAGTTCGTCAACTGCTTCGTAACAGAAGAAATGGTTGGTCACAGACTTGGTGAATTTGCTCCTACGCGTATTTTCCGCGGCCACGGTGGCAAAGGCAAACGTTAATCAGAAATAAACGCGGGATTTATGGTTAAATTCCGCCAATAAGAGGAAAGTAGTCATGCCGTACAAAGCATTGTATCGTTATGCAAGAATTAGCCCGCGGAAGCTGCGTTATATGGCAGATTTGGTCCGTGGGAAAGACGCGGATGAAGCTCTCGAAATTTTGAAGTATCAGCCGAACCGTGGCGCGCGTATGGTCGAATTGGTCATCAAGAGTGCGCTTGGTAACGCTCGTGATAAAAATGAACAGAAAATTGATGAGCTTCGTATTACAGAGCTCTGTGTCGATGGCGGACCGATGTTCAAACGTTTCCGTCCGAAGGCACGTGGTTCTGCCACAGTGATTAAAAAACGAATGTCGCACATTCGGGTTACATTAGACATTCCGGAAGAGGCGTAACATGGGACAAAAAGTTAATCCGACAGGTTATCGTACAGGTGTTTTCCTTGGTTGGAAAAGTCGTTGGTATGCTTCCAAGAAAGAATTCAGCGAACTTTTGGTCGAAGATCAGAAAATTCGTAAATTCATTAAAACTCGCAAAGCGACGACGAAAGACAATCACGAAGTCAACATGTACCCGATGATTTCGAAAATCGAAATCGAACGTACCCGTGACGCTGTGAAATTGATCATTTTCTCCGGTCGTGCACGTGACTTGACGCGCAACGAAGGCAAAGTGATTACGGAGCTTACGGAAGATTTGCAGAATCTGATTGGACGTCGTTTCACGATTGAAGTTCGTGAGATTCGTTCCAGTCACAAAGATGCTCAGCTTGTTGCTGAAGACATCGGAGATCAGCTTGTGAAACGCGCGAGTTTCCGCCGAGTGATGAAACGCTCGATGGAAGATGCGATGAAAGATGGAGCGAAAGGGATTAAAATCCAGCTTTCTGGTCGTTTAGGCGGAGCTGAAATGTCCCGTACGGAAACGTCCATTCAAGGATCGATTCCGCTTTCGACGTTGCGCGCCAATATCGATTATGGCTTCTATGAAGCGAAAATTGCTCAGGGTCACATCGGTATCCAGGTTTGGATCAACAACGGTGAATATGGTGACAAAGACGAAGCGGCTGAAGCAGATGTGAAAACGTCTCGTGGCCCGAGAAAATCGTATAAGCGAGGGTAGTAATCATGGCGATGATGCCGAAACGTATTAAGCACAGAAAAGTGCAGAGAGGCCGTATCACAGGCGTCGCGTCACGCGGTTGCCGAGTCGTCTTTGGTGACTTCGCCTTACAGGCGGTTCAAGGCGGCTGGATTCCGGCGAAGACGATTGAAGCGGGTCGTATTGCTGCTCAGCAGTACCTCCGCGGCGAAGGTAAATTGTACATTCGTATTTTCCCAAACAAACCGATTACGTCGATTCCGTTGGAAACACGTATGGGTAAGGGAAAAGGTGAACCCGAATATTGGGCAGCGGTTGTGAAGCCGGGTACCGTACTTTACGAAGTTGGTGGCACGACCGAAGATGCAGCGCGTCTTTGCTTGGCGCGTCTTGCTCACAAGATGCCGATTCGTGTTCGTATGATCCGCAGACGTTTGAAGTAAATTTTACAAGAGGAAGAGAGTAAACTATGAAGGCGAAAGTACTCCGCGAACAGAGTAACGAACAGCTTCAGAACACGTTGCAAGAGGCGATTGATGCGCTCTTCACCTTGCGTCTTCAAGCGCAAAACGAACGTTTGAATGCTTCGAGCGAGTTGAAGCGCAATCGTAAACTGATTGCACAGGTCAAAACGATCCTGCGGGAACGCGTGGCAGAAGAAGTCTGAACTCATTGAAAAGAAGGATTGATTATTATGCCGAAAAGAGTAGCCGTTGGTGTCGTTACGAGCGATAAAATGGATAAGACGCGGCGGGTTGAAATTTCCCGTCTCGAACAGCATGAAAAGTACGGGAAATTCATCCGTCAGAAGACGGTCTGCACCGTTCACGATGAGAACAACGAATCTCACCTTGGCGATACGGTGAAAATTGAAGAATGCCCGCCGAAATCGAAGATGAAGCGCTGGACTTTTGTCAGTGTCGTCTCGAAGAGTCGTCTGGTTGACGTGAACGCGATGAGAGCGAATGCGGAAGCCGCGAAAAAGTAAATAGTTAGGGGTTGTTTCAACCACAATTTAGAATAGAAAAGATCAGGTGTTGTAATGATCCAGATGCAGACCCGGCTCGCAGTGGCCGATAACACGGGTGCAAAAGAACTGATGTGCATCAAGGTTCTTGGCGGTACTCACAAACGTACTGCAGGAATCGGCGATGTAATCGTTTGCAGCATCAAAAGTGTTATCCCTGGCAGCGATATGAAAAAGGGTGGCGTTTGTCGTGCGGTTATTGTACGTACATCGTATCCTGTCCGTCGTGAAGATGGCAGCTACGTCCGTTTCGATTCGAACGCTGCAGTTATTATTGATAAAGACAACAATCCGCGTGGAACGCGTATCTTCGGTGCAGTCGCACGTGAACTTCGTGAAAACGGGTTTATGAAGATTGTGAGTCTCGCAAGTGAGGTGCTCTGATGCGTATTCGTAAGGGTGATAAAGTTGAAATTATTTCCGGTTTTGGTAAAGGGACGCAGTCTCGTGTTACGAGTGTGGACCGTGAAGCTGGAAAAGTTGTTGTCGAAGGTGTGAACACCGTTACCAAACATATTCGTCCGAACAAACAGAACCCGCAGGGTGGTCGTCTGCAGATCGATAAACCGATCTCGCAGTCGAACGTGCAGGTAGTCTGTGAAGCGTGCGGCAAACCGGCTCGTATGGGCGCTCGTATTCTCGAAGACGGAACGAAAGAACGCTACTGCAAAAAATGTGGAGCGGGTAATGGACAGATTTCCAAGGCCAAAAACTAAGAAATTTGCAAAAAATTTTGAATTATCGAGAAAATTTCGATAAATTTGGCTAGGGAACCCTTGAAAAATTTCTGGAGAAGGTTATAATAATCTTCTCCATACATAATCTGATTATGCTGTTATAGTCAGATGAAGGCAAGTTAAGGAAGCTATGTGGGTTGTATACGCAACTCACCAGAACGGTTAGAGATATGATTCCCCGACTTCAGGAAAAATACAAGAATGAGATTCTTCCGGCGCTGAAAAGTGAGCTGGACATTAAGAATCCCATGGCTCTACCCAAGATTGAGAAAATCATCGTCAACATGGGTGTTGGTTCCGCGATCAACGAGAAAAAACACCTTGAAGAAGCTGTCGATGCACTTTCTCAGATTACCGGTCAGAAGCCAATCGTTACGGCTGCTCGTAAATCCATCGCAGGATTTCGTCTCCGTGAAGGCATGAAAATTGGGTGCAAAGTTACACTTCGTCATCAGCGGATGTATGAATTTTTGGACCGTCTTATCAGTATCGCTCTCCCGCGAGTCCGCGACTTCCGTGGTTTGAATCCGAATGGTTTCGACCGTCGTGGTAACTACAATATGGGCCTTACAGAACAGATCGTGTTCCCGGAATTGAATCCTGACAAATTCACGCGCCCGCAGGGTATGACGATTACCATTGTGACCTCTGCAAAGAACGACGACGATGCTCGTTTGTTGCTGAAGAAATTTGGTATGCCGTTTCGCGCAGATAAATAAGGGAAATTAAAATGGCAAGCAAATCAAAAATTGCAAAAGCAAGCAGAACTCCCAAGTTTTCCACCCGCAGCGAAAATCGTTGTCTTTTGTGTGGAAGACCACGCGCCGTCTATCGTAAATTCGGTGTTTGCCGTATTTGCTTTCGTAAGTTGGCTGACCAGGGCCTCATCCCTGGCGTGAAAAAGGCGAGTTGGTAAAGGAACGAAAATTATGATGACCGATCCTATCGCCGATATGTTGACACGTATTCGGAACTCAGTGCGAGTTGAAAAGCAGTTTGTGGACCTCCCCTACTCCAACTTGAAGAAGAACATCGCGGAAGTGATGAAGCGGGAAGGTTACATTTGGGACTACCAGATTATGGAAGCCCAGCCTGTGAACATTATCCGTATTCAGTTGAAATACGGACCGAACGGTGAACGTGTTATTCGGCACATTAAACGAGTTAGTAAGCCTGGTTGCCGTGTTTATTCCAGTGCAGAAGATCTTAAACCGGTTTTGAACGGTTTGGGCATCTATGTTGTCAGCACGAGCAAAGGTTTATTGAGTGACCGTGAGGCAAAAGCTCAGAAGTACGGCGGCGAAATCATTTGTGAGATTTGGTAATCGACTGAATCGAGCCGTTTAGGTACGAGCCTCAAGAGGAAATAGCTGGCGGGGCGAGAGTTCCGCCAGATAGATAAAAGCGAAGGTATATTCATGTCGCGTATTGGAAAAAAACCGATTAGTGTGCCTGCAGGAGTTACGGTTACTGCCGAAGCTTCGAAAGTCACAGTCGAAGGCCCCAAAGGAAAGTTGGAATTTCCGGTAGCATCCTTCATCACGGTTACAGTCGAAGAAGGTGTAGTTACTGTTGATCGTGCTGATGACGAACGTCAGAGCCGTGCGTTCCATGGGTTGACCCGTGCCATGATTCAGAACATGGTTATCGGAGTCACCACGGGTTACGAGAAGCGTCTTGAACTGGTTGGTGTAGGTTACATCGCCGCGGTTCAGAACAACACGCTTCAGCTCCGCGTTGGTATGGCGAACGAACTTCAGATTCCGATTCCGGAAGGATTGAAAGTTACATGTCCTGACCAGACACATGTTCTGATCACTGGTATTGACAAGCAGCAGGTCACGCAGTTTGCGGCCTCTACGAGAGCGAAGCGCCCGGTCGAGCCTTACAAGGGCAAGGGAATTCGTTATCAGGGCGAAAATGTCCGCCGCAAGCAGGGTAAAGTTGTTGCGAAATAGTTTATTCAGCATCCGTATGTGAAGTCAGCGGTCTGAAAAGGCCGTTGACATGCTGATACAAGAGTAGAAAAAGAGAAATAGCCGTGGAACGTACGAAAATTAATCATAAACAGCGTCAGCGTCGCTGCTGGAGAGTTACGAATCGTATTAAAGCGAATTCGACGCGTCCTCGTTTGGCGGTATTCCGTAGCCTGAAAAACATCAGTGCTCAGATTATCGATGACAAAACGGGAACGACTTTGGCCCATGCCAGTTCTCTCGAGAAGGACATTGCGTCTGAATTGAAATATGGTGGAAATGTTGCGGCTGCAACCAAAATTGGTCAGATTATTGCGGAACGTGCGCTGGCGAATGGCGTAACGTGTGCAACGCTTGACCGTCGTCACTATCGTTATCACGGTCGTGTCGCGGCGCTTGCGGATGCAGCTCGCGCAGCCGGTCTGGACCTTGGTGGCAAAGCAGAATCCGCCGAGTAGTCGATATAACCTTTTACGACGAGACGAATAAAATCCATGTCAAACGAAATTAGAGAAACAAATGACGGTATTGTAGAGAAAGTTGTGAAAATTCGACGTTGCGCAGCCGTAGTGAAGGGCGGTCGTCGTTTTAGTTTTGCAGCTTTGGTAGTCGTAGGCGACGAGAAAGGTCGTGTTGGCTGTGGTTACGGTAAAGCCAACGAAGTTCCGCCTTCCGTCGATAAAGCGGCGAAGGATGGTCGCAGAAGTATGATGAGCGTCACCCTGTCTGGTACAACGATCCCGCACGAAGTGCATGGTCGTTTTGGTACAGCTCGCGTTGTGCTCGTTCCTGCCCGTCCTGGAACAGGAATTATTGCAGGTGCAGCGGTACGTGCCGTCTGTGAAGCATGTGGAATTCGTGATATTTTGACAAAGAGTTTTTCATCGAATAACCCGTTGAACCTGGTCAAGGCCACGTTGAATGCGTTGCAGCAAATCCGTTCCAAAGAAGAGGTCCAGAAACTTCGTGGAGTGAATTTGTAAGGAGGGTTTTCAATGAACTTAAGTAATGTAAACGTCGGAATTCAGAAGAACAAGAAACCGACTCGTTTGGGTCGTGGTAAAGGTACTGGTCAGGGTAAAACCGCTGGTCGTGGTCATAAAGGTTTTGGAAGCCGTAATGGTTCCTCGCAGAATGTGAGTTTTGAAGGCGGTCAGATGCCGTTGTTCCGTCGCATTCCGAAACGCGGTTTCAATAACGCTGGTGCTGCGAAAGTTGCGAACATTAACGTTTGTGACATTGATAAATTGTTCGTGGACGGTGAAGTTGTTTCTCCGGAAACCTTGAAAGCCAAGGGATTGATTAAGTATCGTTATGACATTTTGAAGGTTCTCGGCGACGGTGAACTGACAAAAAAAGTCAAAGTTCAGGCTCATCGTTTCAGCAAAACGGCCGAAGAGAAAATCAAGGCCGCCGGTTGTGAGATGGAAGTTCTTCCGGGCAAAGCTCCGCTCGTGAAGTTCCAGAAAAAAGCGAAGAACGCGTAATTGCGACTGCTTTTTAATGAACACGGCGTAAGACTGCACTTTGGGGTGGTTTTACGCCTTTGTTTTTGTGTATAAAATAGTTGGAACAGCTTTCGGAAGGTATTGTTTAATTTTTTACCGTTTCATCCCATATTGGCTGGCGGTTTTGGGAACTTACCCTCTTTAAGCTGGGGTGGTTGAGGCCACTTTTCCCGAAAAAAATGGATTTTTTTTCGTTATTTTGCGCAAAAACGGTTTTTCACACTCCGCTTCCCCTAGTGGAAAATGGAAAGATGTGGTAAAATCCTGATAGAGTTTTTGGATTATATTGTGGTTTCCACAAGATGTATAACGCGCGGAGTTTTCCGTGCACAGTATAAAGGATGAATCATTCATGTTCGAAAAGATTCGAGTCATCTTTACCATCCCTGAGCTTCGTCGCAAAATCTTTCTGACGCTTTTGCTTCTGGCAATTTTCCGCGTTGGTTATCAGATTAACTTGCCGATGGTGAACTCTGCTGAAGTGGCTGTTGACGCAGGGAGTGGTGCGAATGATGCGTTGCAGGCGCTGTTGAACCAGGCTGCGATTTTTAGTGCTTCCGATATTCGTCAGATTACGATTTTCGGTTTGGGTATCATGCCGTACATTTCGGCTTCTATTATTTTCCAGCTGTTGGCGAGTGTTTGGGCGCCGTTGGAGAAGTTGCAGAAGGAAGGCGAAAGTGGACGTAAAAAGATTAATGAATACACTCGCTACGCAACGATTGGGTTGTGTATTTTCCAGAGTTGGTTCTATCTGTATGCCATGCCGACGATTTTTAATAGCAAGACGATCTTCTTGGAAGGTTTCTGCAGTCCTGAAACGGGACATCTGTTCCTCCACTGGCAGATTATCGCAGTGTTTATCATGACGTGTGGTACTGCGTTCCTGATGTGGCTGGGCGAGCAGATTGACGCTTACGGTATTGGTAATGGTATCAGCCTTTTGATTATGGCTGGTATTTTGGCGCGTATGCCTCTTCCGATTATTAAGTTGTTCAAAGATTTCCACGATGCGGGTGGTCTGAGTGGCATGAAAATCAGCGGTGGTGAAGCGAGCCTCGTTAATATGATGATGTTGGCGGCGTTGTTCTTCGCGGTTGTGACCGGTGTTGTGTTTATCACGTTGGGGCAGCGTCGGATTCCGTCGCAGAGTGCGAAACATGTCCGTGGTCGTCGCGTGATGGGTGGTATGCGTCAGTATTTGCCGATTAAGGTGAATCAGGCGGGCGTTATGCCGATTATTTTCGCGAGCTCCTTGCTCATGATTCCGGCGTGGATTTTTAACTCGTTCGCGATGGGAAATACGTTGTTCCATTCGGCTTGCCGTACGTTGGGTCAGGCGTTTTCGCATGACAGCATGTTTACGTACAACTTCTTCTACATTGGGTTGATTTTCTTCTTCTGCTATTTCTGGACGGCAATTACGTTCAATCCGAAGGATATGGCGGAAAATTTGAAGAAGAATGGTACGATTATCCGTGGTCATCGCCCGGGTAAACGGACGGCAGATTATCTGGAAAAGGTTATGATGCACATTACGTACGTCGGTGCCGGATTCCTCGCGGTGGTTGCGATTCTGCCGCACATTCTGTCCAACGCGATGCACATTGATTATAACCTCGCGAGCTTCTACGGTGGAACGAGCCTCCTGATCGCGGTCAGTGTGGCGTTCGACCTAGTTCAGAAGATTGACAGCCATCTCGTGATGGTGAATCATAAAGGACTTTTGGAGAAATAAATCTCTCTTTAAGTCTTGACACAAAAATCGAATAAACGCTCGTTTCGGCGGTGCGTTTATTCGTTTTCGTATGGAAGTAGCTCTGGATTTCGGTTCAGAGCTGGAAATTAACCTATTTTGCTAAACACGGAGTATATACCATGCGTTTGGTTTTCATTGGTCCTCCGGGAGCCGGTAAAGGCACTCAGGCTGAATATCTGATCAAAAAATATCATCCGGCTCATCTTTCCACGGGCGACATGTTGCGTGCGGCGCGTGATGCGGGTACAGAAGTCGGGCTGAAGGCGAATGAGTACATGTCGAAAGGTGAATTGGTCCCGGACCAGGTCATCGTTGACATTATTAAAGAACGTTTGGCGCAGCCGGACTGTGCGGAAGGTTTCCTTCTGGACGGTTTTCCGCGTACGATTGCGCAGGCGGAAGCTCTGGATATCATGCTGAAAGAAGCTGGCACGCCGTTGGATGTGGTTCTGGAACTGCGTGTTCCGGAAGAGGAATTGTTCACGCGTTTGGCGAGCCGCGGACGTGCGGACGATCAGCCGGAAGCGATTCGTACCCGTTTGGTTGGTTACCGGAATCAAACTTCGCCCTTGCTTGACTATTACACCAAGCAGGGACTGTTACAGACGATTGACGGTCTCGGCGCAATTGAGGATATTTGGTCCCGAATTGAAACGGTTTTGGATAAAATTGCCTGAGAAAAGCGGCTGTAAGTAACTGCTGATTCGCTGGGAGGCGACGTGTCTCGTGTCGCAAAATTTGCGAAAAATACAACATTTTAGCCTAAAAATGTCTAAAATCAACGTTTCAAGGCGCCTTATAGCGACGCGAGACGCGTCGCCTCCCACGAGTGTGACTTCATCAGTCACTACTAAAGGATATAAAATGATTGAATTAAAGACGAAACGTGAAATTCGTTTGATGCGGCGCGCGGGTTATCAGGTTTGGTACGCACATCAATTAATTAAAAACGCTCTGAAACCGGGGATGACGTCCCGTGAAGCGAACGAACTGGTTGAGAAATATTATCACTCGAAGAATATTGAGTGTATGTTTAAGGGCGTGCAGCTCCATTCGCGTCATAAACCGTTTCCGGCGGCGTGTTGCATGTCGCTTAATGAAGAAGTGGTTCACGGATTTCCGAACGATAAACCGTTAGTGGAAGGCGACATTCTGAGCGTTGACATCGGTTCGCGGATTGCGGGTTGGTGTGGCGATTCGGCTGCAACGTACGCGATTGGCGAGATTTCCGACGAGAAAAAGAAGCTCTTGGCGGTGACGAAAGGGACGCTGGATTTAGCGATTTCGCTTTTGTCGGTGAAGAGCCACTGGAACGCGATTGCGAAAGAAATGGAAATTTACGTCGAGGATAACGGTTTCTCGGTCGTCGATGATTTCGTTGGTCACGGAATTGGGCGCGAAATGCACATGGAACCGCAGGTGGCGAATTATTATTGCCCGCACGCGGATTTCAGGATTCAGCCGGGGTTGGTGATTGCGATTGAGCCGATGGTGAATGTCGGAACGCATAAAGTTCGCGAGGGTTCGGATGGTTGGGTGCAGCGGACGGCGGACGGAAAGCCGAGCGCGCATTTTGAGCATACGGTGGCGATAACGGAAAACGGACCGTACGTGCTGACTGCGGCGGACGATGAATATAATAATAAAGCGTTTTTGAATTATTAATCATTTTTGTGAGAGTGATGAGGGAATCGGTTTTCGGTTCCCTTTTTTTGGGGAATGTGGGAGAAATTGGAAAATAGGAGAGATGTATGAATCGGCGAGAATTTAACGCGGTGGTTTTGGCGGGGACGGCGAGCACGTTGTGTGGCGGACTATCGGCGCGACGGGTGAATGGAGCGGTTTCGGAAGAAGTGAAGATAGAGGAGATGGAGAATGTTTATAAGGAAGTGAAAACGCCGTTTAAATATGGAATTGTTGTGGAGGAGCTCGGTGGACATCTGGTCGATTCACCCGGTATTTTTCGGAAAGACGGAACATGGTTCATGAGCTTCATTTCCCAGTCAAAAGGGTGGGGGTATGAGTCATTTCTGGCGAAAAGCGACGATTTACTGAAGTGGGAGTTTCTCGGTCCACTGATGAGTTTTCGTGAGGAAGGGTGGGACGCGTGGCAGGCGGCGGCGTACCCTGCTCTGGTCGATTGTGCGTGGAGTGGGTCGTCGGAGATGTTGCCGTTTGAGGGAAAGTATTGGTATACGTATCTTGGCGGAGCGCTGAAAGGGTACGAGACGGAGCCGCTGTCGATTGGGATGGCGTGGACAGAGAATCCGACGAAAGTGGGGGAATTGGGACGGTTGGAGAAGCCGGTTTTGAGCGTTTCGGATACGTCAGCGAGGTGGTTCGAGAAGGCGACGCTTTATAAAAGTAACGTGATTTGGGACCGGGACAAGACGCTGGGGCATCCGTTTGTGATGTATTATAACGCGAAATGCGACGGTTCGCGGGCGGGCGGAAGACGGACGGAACGGATTGGCATGGCGGTTTCGGACGACTTGCTGACTTGGACGCGGTTTGGCGAGGAGCCGGTGATTGATAATGGGACGGGAATTTCGGGCGATCCGCAGATTGTGAAGATTGGGGATTTGTGGGTGATGTTCTACTTTGGTGCGTTTTGGCGTCCGAAAGCGTTCGACACGTTCGCGGTTTCGCGTGATTTGGTACACTGGAAAAAGTGGGAAGGACCAGACTTGATTTCTCCGTCGGAACCGTGGGACGCGACGTACGCGCACAAGCCGTGGGTGGTGAAGTGGGACGGAGTGGTGTATCATTATTATTGCGCTGTCGGAAACCGTGGGCGAGCGATTGCGTTAGCGACGTCGGAGCCGATAAAGTAAAAAAAAGACGCATAAATAAAGCGACGTAGTCGCGATTAAAAGGTTTTTTGAAGGGGAATGTGAGGGGGAACAATTTTGCAAAAATGTTCCCCACTCACCACCGTCAATTCTTTACGGGTAGCCGATTTCTCCCGATAGGGTGAAATTCGGCGTTGGTGTTTAGAGGATAAATTCATTATGCAAGATTCCACCCTTTCGGGAGGAACTTACTACCCGTCGCGGGGCAACGTTCGTGGGAAGAAAACATTTTTTGCAAAAATAGGTTTCTCCCAGCCCCCCACTAAAATGGCTAAATTACCGAATCTCGTTGGGCGGTCCTGCCGCAAGTCGTTTCGTAACGCGTAACGACGGCGAAGCGAGATTTCAGGTTGCGTCGGGATTAAAAAATCCAAAAAAAACTTTTAATCACAATCTTCGATTGCTTGCTTTTGGTATTTCAAGATTTTTTTGATGAAAGGACAATCACAGACGCAACATTTATCACGTTTTTTGTCCATTTTCATTGCGTTTCTGGTTGCGGTACTGTTTTCGGACGCTGTTTTGGCGCAGAAGAGTATGCCGACGTTCGCACGGAAGACGATGGAGTTGTATGATGAGTTTCCAGAGCCACAGCCGGGGGATTGGCAGTATGAACAGAGAGAGCCAAAACAGTCGTACGCGCAGTATTTGCGGACGAAGCCGATAACGCTGACGAAACAGCGGAAGTATCTATATTTGCAGACGATTGGCGAGTTGACGCCGGGACAGGAGAGGATAATTGAGAAGACACGGGAGTATTTGGCGATTTTTTATGGAATGCCGACGCGGGACTTGCCGCCGTTGGAGAAGTCGATTTTGCCGAGAGGGGCGAGACGGATTGCGCCGGGGATGCTGAATCAGGAACAGTTTAATGTGATGTATCTGATTGAGAAGGTGATGTTGCCGAGAGTACCGAAGGATGCGGCTGTGTATCTGGTTTTCACGGCAACGGACTTGTGGCCCGGGAATGACTGGAATTTCTGTTTTGGATATGCGACGTACCGGATGCGCGTGGGGGTGTGGTCGATTGCGCGGAATGGAAATGCGGACGATGAGGAGGAATTCACGACGGTTTTGCGCCGAACACTGCGACTTGCGACGCACGAGACGGGACACATGTTTTCGATTCCGCACTGTACGTTTTATCGGTGTAACATGAATGGGAGCAACTCGCTGGATGAGGCGGATACACAACCGTTGGAGTTTTGCCCGCAGTGTCTGTCGAAATTGAGTTACGCGACGAAATTCAAGTTTAAGAAGCGTTGGACCGCGCTGGAGAAGTTTTACCGCGAGAATGGGCTGGAGGAAGAGGCGGATTTCGTGCAGGAATGTCTGGACGCGCAGGAATAAGATGGGAAAAATAAGGAAAACGAAAAAGGTTGGCGACGATGAACCTGAAAATTTCATCTCCTACGGATTTCACGGAAACCAGTGGTTTTAAATCTCCCACAGATTCCACAGAATTTCACAGATTTTTAAATATTTATGATAATTTAAAATCCATCTGTGAAGTCTGTCTCATCTGTGGGACGTGTCGGAAAATACAGGGTCCCGGAGAGCGAAATTTTCGGTGACTTAAATCATTTTCATTTTCTGAGAACCCACTCATTTCTGTGAAAGTCTGTGAGTTCTGTGGGAGATTTAATGATTTTTTGTTTCCGCGTTAAAAAACACTGTGTTATTTTAACGTTCAGATGAAAATGACGGTTTCATGCCGTATTTTACGATACTTTAACGTTTTTTAACTTTTTAGGTATGAAATGAAAGAGCACAAGAGAAAGTGGAGACTGAATCCGGCGATTCGGCTTTCGTGGGTGTGGTTGTTCGTGGCAATTGCGGGGACGGTGTTGCTGATTTACGGGACAGTGATGAAAGAGGGTGTGTGTGTTGTGGCGGCGATTCCGATTTTGGTTTTGATGTTCCCGCTGGCGACGCGGTCGGCTTTTGATGAGATTTCCGCCGAAAATCGGGAATTACCCTGGGTGAAGAATGCGCGTAAAGATTTGGGGGTGTACTTTTTCGCGATGACGATTTTTGCGTTTGTCATCGGGGTGTGTATTTTACTTTCAAAAACACTGGATAATCAGATTCTTTTTGTGGAGAAATTCGGTATTTTAACGCTTTTTTTGACATTTTTCGCGGTCACATGTACCCATTTAAGCTATCAACTTTACCGACTTACGCAAGAATTATGCGCGTTGCGGGCGGTGTTGGCGCAGATTTTCGCTTTTTCGGTTGTGGCGTGGTTTCTGATGAATTGCGTTACGGCGGTGTGGGCGTGGATGACGTGATTTTAGAGTAAATTCCGCTTGCCGGTGAGTTGAGAGACCGTGATTTTATAGAGACACGCACGTTCCAGTGCCTGTTCGTTGTAGACAGGGTGTCCCTCGAAACCGTAACGGTGCATGATGTGGTCCAGTGCGGCTTTTTTCTCGGCGGAATCTGTGAGGAAAGTGACGGTTCCCGTGCCGATGACGCTTTCATATTCGGCGGACCAGCGACAGGGTAATTCGTGGCGGATCAGGTTAAAAGAGGTGTCTAGCTCGAAACAGACACGCGGCGATTTCGTGAGAATGTCGATTTTTCGTCCCTCGGCGGCGGAGTGAATGTAGAACGTGAGTTGTCCGTCTTCTGCGGTGTAACCAAAATTGAGCGGAACGACGTACGGCTCGCCGTCATCGACCATGCCGAGACGCAGAACGGGGGAACGCTCGATGATGGAGAGAATTTCGGAAAAATCGCGGATTTCGCGTTCTTGGCGACGCATGAGGAACTCTGTTGGGTAGGAGGGAATGGAGTTGATAAAATAGGGATTTCGGCTAAACACCAACACAAGATTCGACCGAGTGAGACTCGGAGGAACTTGCTACCCGTTGCGGGGTTACACTCGTGGGGGGGAGGGACATTTTTGCAAAATTGTTTTCCCCCCAGTCCCCCCTTTCAAAAAACTCTTAATTAGGGAGTGATGATGTTTTTTACGCCATCGCTTCGCAGATCGCTTCCGCCATTTCGCGCGTTCCAACTGCCGTCGGGTCGTCGCGGTCGGCTTTCATGTCGTACGTGACCGAGCGTCCTTCCGCAATCACTTTCGCGACCGCGTTTTCGAGCTTGTCCGCCGCTTCTTTTTCGCCTAAATGACGAAGCATGAGCATGCCGGAAAGAATCAGAGCGGTCGGGTTGACCTTGTTCAGTCCCTTATATTTCGGAGCGGAACCGTGGGTGGCTTCAAAAACAGCTCCGTCACGTCCGATGTTTGCGCCCGGTGCAACTCCCAGACCGCCGACGATACCCGCCGCAAGGTCGCTGAGGATGTCGCCGTAGAGGTTCGGGAGGCAAATCACGTCGTACTGTTCCGGTTTCTGCGCCAACTGCATGCACATGTTGTCGATCAGACGGTATTCGGACTCAATTTCCGGATATTCTTTCGCGACGTTCTCGCAGACTTCCTGGAAAAGACCGTCGGAGAACTTCATGATGTTCGCTTTGTGAACGTACGTGACTTTTTTGCGATTTTCGCGGCGCGCATACTCGAAAGCATAGCGGATAATCCGTTCGGTTCCGGAGACGGAAATCGGCTTGATGGAGATACCGGTTTCGTCGCGACCAGAGCGAATCGGGCGATTCGGGGAAAGTTCGTTGACGTAATCGAAAATCTTTCCACATTCTTCAGTTCCACGCTGGAATTCGACGCCGGCGTAGAGGTCTTCGGTATTTTCACGGACGATTACCATGTCGACCGGGACGGAAGAGAAGAAACTACGGACGCCAGGATAATACTTGCACGGGCGGACGCACGCGTACAGACCGAGAACCTGACGCAGATGGACGTTAATGCTACGGAAACCGGTTCCGACCGGGGTGGTAATCGGGGCTTTGAGCGCGAGCTTGGTGCGTTCGAGCGATTCCATGAGCGGTTCCGGCAACGGTGTGCCAATCCGTTCCATGACGTCGATTCCGGCTTCCTGAACGTCCCAGTTGATTTTCACACCGGTAGCGTCTACGCAACGACGTGCCGCGTCCGCCAATTCGGGTCCAGTACCGTCGCCAGTGATTAAAGTTACTTCGTAAGCCACAAGTCACCTCCGTGGGTTAAGGAAAAGATAAAAACTATAATATTCTGTCCTCTTATTTTAATCAAAAAACGAGAAATTTCAAGGTGGGGAGGGGGAATTTTCTTGAAGATTTATTAAGCCTGTCATAGATTTCTCCTGATAGTTCTATGACAGGCCTGATGACGGATATTACGGATGAATAATCATACACTGGGTTGTGGCAAGTTCAATCATCGTGGCTTCCGGATGCTCTTCCATGAATTCATAAACCGCCTTTCGGACACCAGCGAGAATGGAGAAATCGTGCGAAACGATGACGCCCCCCGGAATCATACGGGGATAAAGATAGCGGATTCCCGCAAGCGTTCCTTCATAAAGGTCTACATCAATGTGCGCGAATGCGAATTTTTCATCTTCAGGAATGATTCCTTCCGCAGAATCCGGAAAGAGTCCCTTAACGAAATGGACATTGGGGAACTCTTTCAGATAACCACTGACGGATTCCAACGAACACGCATACTGTTTTAAACGGTGAACACTACGGTCGTTCGCATGACCTGAAGGTAATCCTTCATAAGTGTCGCACACGTACAGTTTTTTATCGCCTTTTTCCTCGCAGATTAGCCGCGAAGAACAGCCTTCATACGTGCCAATTTCGATGAATGCTCCTTCACGATTCGCGAAACCACGTGCGAGAGAAAGGATATTAAAACTCTCATCTCCAGTTAAAAGAGATTTTCGTTGACGGCGTACTTTATGAATTTTTCGAATATCATCAGATAATTTATGTCTGCCCATAATGTAGAGTTGGCAACGCGCGAGTAAACCAATTCCCCAACGTTCAAGGAACGTGCCTCCCAAGAATCGCTGAATTCGTGGGAGATGAATTAAATTGTTGCGAGAATCAACTGATTGTAAGCTGGACATAATGAATCTCCTATGATGTGAAGTAAATTGATATGGAATATCGCGCTCTTGATGAATACACGAAATGTTTAGTTGTAGCAATTGTTCCACTTGTGTATATTGTATCGGTTGTAAATTTAAACAGAAATAGAAAAGAATAGAATAATTTAAAAGAAACATGATATTTTAAATATTCAGAAGAGGGGGCCTCGGAAAATTATAAAAATATGGTATACTAAGTATGATAGTTTAAAATTACCTTTTATTTCTTTTTCCTTTTTCCTTCAGAGTGTGAGTAAATCGTATGGCTCAGTTTATTCTTCGTGACGTTCAGTACGCTTTGGGGTATCCGCCGCTCGTGGACCATGTGAATATGACCGTGGAAATCGGTGAGAAAATCGCGTTGATTGGGCGGAACGGAGCCGGAAAATCGACGTTGCTGAAGTTGCTCAATCAGGATTTAACGCCGGATGACGGGGAAATTACGCGGGCACAGGGACTCCAGACGATGTTGCTCACCCAGCAGGTGCCGGTGGAACTGACGGGGAAGGTTTTTGATATTATCGCCGCCGGTCAGAAGAAGGATGCCGAGTTGCTGAGCCGATTTCATGAGGTGACGGCAGGAATCGCCCGCGCCTACGAGGTCGGAGAGTATGAACGCGCGGAATCGTTGCAGAAAGAGCTGGACCGACTTCAGCATGAGCTGGATATTTCCGGCGCGTGGGAGTCGCAGAGGAAAGTCGAAAGCGTTCTGCAGAAAATCGGTATTTCTGGTGACGAGGAAATTAGTACGCTCTCGGCGGGAAAGAAACGTCGGGTTCTTTTTGGACGCGCGGTCGTGGCGGAGCCGGATGTGTTGTTGCTCGATGAACCGACGAACCATCTGGACCTGGAATCCATTCTCTGG
Organism: Planctomycetia bacterium; assembly: GCA_030527705.1. Lineage (GTDB taxonomy): Bacteria > Planctomycetota > Planctomycetia > Pirellulales > Thermoguttaceae > RGIG3701. The sequence continues at coordinate 41,059 of JAUNAI010000001.1, forward strand.
CTGGAAGATTTTCTGAAAAAGTATGAGAAAACCGTCATTTTCGTGACGCACGACCGTATGTTTTTGCGGAAAATCGCGGATTCTATCTGGGAACTGGACCGTGGGCATCTTTTCCGGTACGACTGCGATTATGATACGTATCTCGACCGACGGGAACAACGACTTCATGCGGAAGAGAAGGAGTTGGAGCATTTTCAGAAGAAACTGGCGCAGGAGGAAGTCTGGATTCGGACGGGAATCATGGCGCGACGGACGCGGAATGAAGGGCGTGTGCGTGCGCTGAAACAGATGAGACGCGACGCGGCACTGATTCGGAAAGACCCCGGCGTGGCGAAAATCCAGATTCAGGAGGGTGTCACTTCCGGGCGGCTCGTGGTCGAGACGAAAGGGCTGACGTTCGCGTTTTCAGGTGAAAATGAAGCGGGCGAGACGCGGAAAATGCCGATTGTGGAGGATTTAAGCGTAAAAATTATGCGCGGAGACCGAATCGGGATTCTCGGACCGAACGGCGTGGGAAAAACGACGCTCCTGCGGTTACTACTTGGACAGTTGACGCCGGATGCTGGGGATATTCGACTGGGGACGCAGTTACAGATTTCGTATTTTGACCAGCTCCACGCGACGCTGAATGAGGAAGAATCCGTTCTGGATAACGTCAGCGATGGTTCGACGCATGTGACGGTGAATGGAACGAAACAGCATGTTTTAGGATACCTGCGTGACTTTCTGTTCTCGGAAGAACGGTCGAAAATGGCGGTGAAGTTCCTGTCGGGTGGTGAGAAAAATCGGTTGCTTCTGGCGAAATTGTTCACGAAACCGTCGAATATTCTGGTGATGGACGAGCCGACAAATGATCTGGATATGGAGACACTGGACCTTCTGGAAGAGAAATTGTCGCAATATCCGGGCACGTTGCTACTGGTGAGCCATGACCGAGAATTTGTGAATAACGTCGTGACTTCCACGCTCGTTTTTGAGGGAAACGGACGTGTGAAGGAGTACGTTGGTGGGTATGATGACTGGTATGAACAGAGCCGACAGGAGGAACAGGCGGAGGCAGCACGACTGGCTCGGCAACAAGAGAAAAATAATGCGAAATCAGATGGAAAATCTACTGAAAAATCAGCACAGAAGTCGGTGTCGAAACCTACAGGGAAACCTGCGTCAAAACTGACGTATAAGGAGAAGTTGGAGCTGGAAAAATTGCCGATACAGATTGAAGAGCTGGAAAATCAGATGGAAGAGCTAAACACACGGCTTGCGGAGCCAGGTTACTATCAGCGCGACGAGGCGGATTTCTTGAAAACGACGCGTGAAGCGGAACAGATTCAGCGAGAGTTAGAGAAGTTGTACGCACGGTGGGATGATCTGGAAGAGCAGACGGAATAGTTAAGGAGTTGACGGGACGTGTAAAATTTTTTGAAGAAAATTGAGAAAATTTGGAAAATTTGAGGGTCCCCCCCTTTACAAATTTTCGAAATGGGTTATATTCATACACGTCTTCGAGGTTAAGAGTTGAGGACGGAAAAATTCGGGGCGGTAGCTCAGTTGGCAGAGCGCAACGTTCGCAATGTTGAGGCCAGGGGTTCGACTCCCCTTCGCTCCATCTTCGGTTTTTAAGCCGTGTAGGAAAGTTTTTCCTGCAACGGCTTTTTTGACGTAAAGATAGGCAAGATGGAAAACACCAGTGTGTGAGCGGGGAAGGTATGCTCATAACGCGGTTTTTTGTGTTTTGCGTGGGAAATGCTGGTTTTGCGGGAATCGCAGAGCTTATATATACGACGCACTGTAAGATTCAGTTTTACTGTCGTTTTATGTTGATGAAACGATTATTGGAAGGAATGTCCTTCCCTGAATTTTTAAGTGGAATCAGTACATATTATTCGTTTAGTTAGTGGAAGGAAATCAATGAACCCGAGTGAATTGCTTCGGATCGTAGATACGATTCATCGTGACAAAAATATCGGCAAGGAAGTCGTTTTTCAGGGAATTGAAGCGGCGTTGATTTCTGCCATGAAAAAACATTATACCGGCGATGAGAATATGGTACAGGTCCATATTGATCGTGAGACGGGTGATATAAATGCGAGTTTCAATGGTGAGCCGATTTCTCCGGAAGAAATTGCGAAGCGTATTGGCGCTCAGACTGCAAAACAGGTCATGATTCAGAAGATTCGCGAAGCGGAATGTGACCGTGTTTATAATGAATATTATAGTCAGCTGAACCAGTTGGTGATTGGAACGGTACATCGTTTTGAGCGTGAGAGTTGCTCGGTAACGTTACCGGGGATTGAAGCGTTTTTGCCGCGTACAGAACAGATCCATATGGGAAATGGTCGTAATGGCCGAGGTGATTCGTATCGGATTGGCGATCGGATTCGTGCGGTGATTGCGGAAGTGCGGAAACAGGGTTCGCGTGTGAAGGTGATTCTGAGTCGAGTGCGTCCGATGTTTGTGATGCGACTTTTCGAGCAGGAAATCCCGGAGATTGGCGAGGGCGTTATCGAGATTAAGAGCATTGCGCGTAAAGCGGGTGTGCGGAGCAAGATTGCGGTCTGGAGTGCGGACCAGCGTGTGGACTGTGTTGGCGCGTGTGTAGGTATGCGTGGCACGCGGATTAAGAATATTGTGGATGAATTGGACGGTGAGCGGATTGATATTGTTCCGTGGTCGAGCGAGCCAATTGAATTCATTTCTAATGCGTTAAAACCGGCGGAAATTGAGGAAGTTATTTTGTGTGGAATGCTGGGACGCGCGATCGTTTTGGTGAATGAGTCGAATCTGTCATTGGCGATTGGTCGACATGGGCAGAATGTGCTTTTAGCGAGTAAGCTCTGCGGTTGGGATATTGAAATCATGACGCAGGACGAGTTGCAGGCGCAGTTAGATCGTGCGGTTGCAGCGTTGTGTACGATTCCGGGAGTTTCGCAGGAATTGGCGGAAAATTTGACGGGTGAAGGATTCACCTCATATGATGACCTTTCCATAATTGAGCCGGAAGCGCTGATGGAAATGAGTGGACTTTCCGAAGAGGAAGTGAACGAAATTATTGAAGAAGCTGAACGTCGTGCTGACGAGCAGGACAATCAGCAGAACGTTGTGAAAGATGAACCGCTCCGATGAACGGTCGATTTTTCAGCGGTGTAATGTTCCTTTTGCAGGAGTGCCTTGGACCGGGAAATGCTCTGGTCTGTCTTGATGACGATTCCGTGGTGGATGTCGGGAGGCACTCCATGTGATTTGATTTGTTATGTGGCGGAAGGCCTTCCGCCAGGGAGTGTGTCGATTGTCAATTCGAGTTTACGCTTTAGCTAAAGAGTTAAATGTTGATAAGAATGATCTGATGAATTTGTGTAGCAATTTGAATATTGGTACCAAAGGAAACAGCGCATTAGCTTGCATTTCGGATGCAGATGCAATTAAAGTGAAAGAATACCTTGCGAAAGGTGCTGGTACTTCTCCCCGTAAAGCAAATCGTTCGGAAAATACGGCTCCGTTGGAACCCCCGAAGAATATCGTGACGGGGCGAGTGCCAACGTTGCCTTCCAAACCACGTCGTACTGAGAAAAAAGAGACGGCGAAGGTGGAGCGCGTGGAAGAAGATAGCGCGTCAGTCGTGCCGGCTGTGGCAGAATCGGATGTAAAAGCCGAAATTTCTGAAAATAGTGTAAGTTCATCTGTTGTTGTAGAAGAAAAAGAGTCGAAAAAGTCAGAAAGTGCACAGAGTAAAAATAATGTGCAGGATTCTGTTTTGTCGGAAACCCCAGCTGCTGAAATTGAGAAGGGTGCTACGAAGGCAGTCAAAGTAAAAGTGGAAGCGGGAGAAGAGGATACGGTTAAAGAATCTGTGAAAGTTGAGGCGTCTAGTGACGTGAAAGTGATGGATTCTGCATCGAAGACCGAAAATGAGACCGCGAATACACAGGAAGTAGCAGAAGTTCCGGCAGTAGATATTCCAGAAACGAAAACGAGTCCGGTTTCTGAAGAAAAAGTAGTAGTTGAGCTGACGGAAAAATCTGAAGAAAAGGTGACAGAAACTGAAAGTGGGAAATCTGATAAAGAAACTGCTGGAAGTGATGTAGAAAAGGTTACCGAAAAAGAGACGGACAAGTCAGAGAAAATTGCAGAAAAAACGGTGGTAAAGTCTGGCGAAAAATCGTCGGAAAAGGCGTCAACCAAGGAACGTTCTGGAAAAGAAGGACGTAAAAACAAGGAAAAAGAAGGTGGACGCGGAGAACGCCGTAAGGGTAATGGTCCGTTGTCGAAGAAGATGCGAGCTTCTGAGAATCAGTCTCGTACTCCAGTATTGTCAGTGGCGGAGAAAATTGCGATGGAAGCCCAGACGGGCGTGCCGGTTCGACCGACGTTTGATAATTCATTCCCGACGCTTCAGTCTGCACGTACGACACGGCATGAAGAAGCAGGGAAAACGGGTTCCAATTCGCATCGTGAAGACCGTCGTTCACCAGGTTTGCGTTTAGCGCCAGTTCCACAGGCGAAAACACCGGCTCCGAAGAAACAGGAACCAGCTGGAATGGTTCCGCAGGTGCGCTTGACACCGGAAGAAATCCGTGCGATGATGGCGGGCAACACGGACGCAATTATGCGGAAAGTGGAAGATGTTCAGAATCGGAACGCGAAGGAAAATGCGCGTGAAGACCGTCAGCGTGGAAATAAGGATAAGGGCGGAAAAGAGAAAGGTTCCGGAAACGGTCAGGAACGCTCGAACGACAAGAAAAATCGCCGGAATAATAACAGTAATAACGGAAATAATCAGCAACAGTCAGAGAATCGGTCGTCCCGAGCACAACAGGTTGCTCAGCAGCAGATGCCGATGGAGGAAGGTTCCTCGAAATTTGGCGCGAAAAAATCTGGTAATAAGAGTGGACGTAAGGAAACGAGCGGTCGCCGTGGTTCTGGAATGGGTGATGGAGGAGAATCGCTCCACTCGCCTAGTCGTGATTCGCGATTCGGCGCGACGGATAAACGTGCTAAAGGCCGTCGAATTACGATGGACGACGACGATTATGAGCACAGCATGTCACATTTCCGGAACGGGAAGAAGCAGAAAGGTACTAGTGGCGCTGGCGTGACGGCTCCGCGTAAGAGTAGTTACGTATTGCAGTTGCCGTTGACGGTCCGTTCTTTCGCAGAAGGCGTTGGTCTGACGGCAGCGAAGGTACTCGGAAAACTGATGATGGAATTTGGGCTTCCGTCCACGATTACGTCTCCGCTGGATGAAACAACGGCACAGTTACTCGCGGAATCATTTGGTATTCCGGTTGATATTCGTCCGGAAGTGACATTGGAAGAACGGCTAATTGGCGATGCGGAAGAAGATCATGATAATGAAGAAGATCTGGTCTCTCGTCCGCCGGTGGTGACGTTCCTCGGTCACGTAGACCATGGTAAGACGTCGTTGCTGGACAAGATTATTAATATTAACGTCGTTTCGGGCGAAAAAGGCGGTATTACGCAGCATATTCGTGCGTATAACGTGAAATATCAGGATAAGTCGGTGACGTTCGTCGATACACCAGGTCACGAAGCATTTACAGAAATGCGTGCGCGCGGTGCGAATACGACGGACATTGCGGTTATTGTCGTGGCGGCGGACGACGGTGTCATGCCGCAGACGGAAGAAGCGATTAGTCATGCGCGAGCGGCTGGAGTGCCGATTATCGTTGCGCTGAATAAAATCGACTTGCCAGGTGTGAATGAAATGCGTATTTTGCAGGAGTTGGCGACGAATGAATTAACGCCGAGCGAATGGGGTGGTGACGTGGAAGTGGTTCGTTGCTCCGCGCTGACGGGTGAAGGAATCGACTCGCTGATGGAGACGATTCTGATGGTGGCAGAACTTCAGGAATTCCGTGCGAATCCGAAACGGCAGGCGAAAGGCGTATGTATCGAGTCGCTCATTCAGCAGGGACGTGGTGTGGTTGCGAAATTGCTGGTTCAGAACGGAACGCTCCATACGGGTGACGTGGTGGTGTGCGGTTCCTCATACGGACGCATTAAGGCGATGGTCGATACGCTCGATTCTCATGTGAAGTATCAGGAAGCGGGACCCGCAATTCCGGTGAGTGTGTTGGGTCTGGATACTGCGCCGGGTGCTGGCGATAAGTTTTATGTATTGGACGACATTGCCGATGCGCGACGACTTGCGGAAGAACGCGCGGAACAGGAACATCTGTCGCAGTTGGCTGGCTCGACGAAGACGCATGTGACATTAGAAGGTCTGTTCGACTCGCTGGGTAGCAAGGAGGTGAAGACGCTGAATATTATTCTCCGTACGGATGTGCGTGGTTCGATTGAGGCGATTCGCAAGGAACTTGGCAAGTTGGAACATGAAGAAGTCCAGATTGCAATTCTGCAAGCATCGGTCGGTGGTGTGACGGAAGCGGACGTTCAGTTGGCGGATGCGTCGGACGCGATTATTATCGGATTTAACGTGGTTCCGGACGAAAATGCGCGAGTGTTAGCGGAACGGAAAGGCGTTCAGGTTCGGCGTTATGATATTATCTATCAGTTGACGGCTGATGTGCGTGCTGCGTTGGAAGGTATGCTCACGCCGGAAGAACACGAGAAAGAACTCGGACGAGCGCTGGTTCAGCAGGTGTTCCAGATTTCGAAAGTTGGTGCAGTGGCTGGTTGCCGAGTTATTTCGGGCACGATTCCGCGTGACTGTAAGATTCGTATTATTCGTAATAACCGTGTAATTGGAGCGTATGCGCTCGACACGCTGAAACGCGAAAAAGACGACGTGAAAGAAGTCCGCGACGGTTACGAGTGCGGTATGCGTCTGGCTGGTTATAACGATATCAAGGAAGGCGACGTGTTTGAAGCGTTCCAGATTGAGTCGGTTGCGCGTACGTTTTAAGAAAACACTGAATAAATACCTGCGATGCAGTCGCGATCAAGAAGTTTTTTGAAATTTTTAATACCGATGCAACATGATATTTCGTTTCACGTCGTTACGCGTTGCGAAATGACTTGCGTCAGGACCGTCCAGTGTGGTATGGTAGTTTAACCTTTTAGTGGGTTTGGAGAGAAAAAACATTCAAAATGTTGTCTCCCCACGGCTGTTATGACATTCTAGGTAGCAAGTTCCTCCCGATAGGGTAGATCTTGTGTAATGTGTTTAGCCTAAAATTTACTTCATTCCGTTACAAAAAACTTTTATTTTATAAAACGCGACTTAATCAGCGTTTCCTTAGGGAACGTTATTAAAAGAAATTTATGTAGAAGGAAAAGGGAATGCCGTCAAGAAGAGTATTGAAAGCGGCCGAAGCGATTCGTGAGGTGGTTGGAATGTCGATTTTGCGCGACATTCAGGACCCGCGCGTGGCAGGTGTCACGATTACATATGTGGAAGTTTCCGGCGACATGCAGCAGGCGAAAATTCATGTTTCCATAATGGGGACGGAAGCGAAACAGAAGTTGTGTCTTAAGGGACTTCAGAACGCTGCTGGTTTTTTTCAGAGAAAAATTGCGGACCGGATTCAGACGCGATATACGCCGAAAGTGCTTTTTGTGTTGGATAAAGGGGTGAAGCACTCAATTTTAGTATCCAAGTTACTGAAAGAAGTACTTCCGGAAGACGAGACAAAAGCGTCTTGCATTGGGGAAATGCAGGTTGAGGGTGAGTCTGAGACGTCGAGCGAGATGACTCAGGAATAGCGTCTAAAAAACATCAAAAAATCATCAACGGTAAAGGGAAAGTAATGACTTCATCCAATCGAACAGACGTGTTGAAGCGACTTTATGCGGAACTGAAGAAAAAGTATACCGCGGTGAAGCCTGTTGAACGGACGGTTCTGGAGCATTTTTTGTATGCGACGTGCCTGGAAGACGCAACTTATCAGGCGGCGGACGCTGCGTTCTCGGCATTGGTGAATACCATGTCGGGATGGAATGAAGTGCGAGTCAGTAGCGTGGCGGAATTAGCGGAGTTGATGCCACAACTTCCTGATCCGCGTGGAACGGCGTCAAGAATCCGGAAGATTCTGCATGCGATTTTCGAGGAACGTTACGCATTCGATATTGATGATATTCGGAAGAAGAATATTAAGGAAGCGTATGAGAAGCTGGAATCGATTCCGGGTGGCACGCCGTTTTCGATTAACATGACGGCGCAGATTGCGTTGGGACGTCATGGAATTCCGGTTGGAAACGGAGAAAAACGTTTACTTTATGTTCTTGGTATCATTGATGAAAAAGATATAGAAGGGCGTGAAATTGCCGGACTGAATCGTGCGATTACGAAAACGCAAGGGATGGAATTCGCTTCCCTACTCCATCAGTTGGCGTCGGCATTCGTACAAAATCCGGAAGCTCGGAAGATTGTTTCTTTCCTGAAAGCGTTCGCTCCAGATTTCCGAAAGAGAATGCCGAAACGGCGTGAAATTCGGAATGAAGACCCGCAGGAAACACCGGAACCGACGCATGTGCATGAGGTTCCGCGTCAGAATATGATAGAGTTACTGATTAACGACCCGGATTTCCGGCAGGAACAGAAAGAAGAGAAGTTTGAAGAATCCTACGACATGTCGGAGGAAAAGGCGAAAGAAGCGTATCTTGAAGAGGCAGCTAAAGCACGTCGTAAGGGGCTGAAGGGCGAGCCAGAGTATTTTGAGGACGTGATGGAAGAGGATGAGGACGATTATTATGTCGAAAAGCCGATAAAGTCGGCAAAAACGGCAAGTAAGAAGTCGGAAAGTTCCTCGGAAGTGAGTAGTAAGAAGGCCTCTGGGAAGTCGGTGAGCGCGAAAACGGAGAAAGTTGAAAAGGTTGAAAAATCTGAAAAAACTGACAAGTCCGAGAAAGCTGGAAAGTCCGAGAAAGTAGTGGAAAAAGCATCCGGAAAATCTACGGGAAAAGCGACGGTGAAAGAAGCTGGGAAAGAAGCTGAACCGGTCGTAGAGAAGGTGAAATTGGCTGGAAAGTTGACGACGAAATCGAATGTGAAAGCGGAAAAACCTCTGGCGAAAACGTCAGGAAAATCCGTGAAGAAGGGTGATGCTGAAGAAACAGAGAAACCGAAAAAGAGCACGAAAGGTTCTAAAAAATAAAGGATAAGTCGGTAGTTTCGGAACGGTTTTTCAGTTAAATTTCCAGAAAATTTCGGAAAAAAAGAAGGCAAAACGACAAAAGGGATATACCATGAAACAGCTTTTTCAGAGTAAAATGTTTCGGTGTGCCGGTGTCGTTTTGTCTTTTTATTTTTTGGTACAGGGTGATCCGTGCGCAGGTCAGGAGGTTGTGGAAACGGCCCAAGTCGCGGAGAAAGTACCATTTCAGCCGGTACTGAAGGGACCGACGCAGGAAGAGGCGGACCTGAAAAAAGCGGAATATCTGTTTATTCAGGGACGTGTTTTGGAGGCGGAAAAACGAGGGCGACAGGCGTTACAACGTTATGAACGTGCTTGTCAGTATGCGTCTTCAGATACGATTCTGGTCTGTTTAGTGTCGCTGGCGCTTCAGCAAAAACGCTATGATGAGGCGTTACGTTATTTTGATAAAATCTCGAATCCCAGTCTGTTGGGGATAGAAACTCTGGATGAACTTTCCACGAAATGTGCACGGTTGGGCGAGAGTGACCGTGTGGTGATGATTTATCGTGCTATTCTGAAAACGATTCCGCTGAATGATTCGGGACCGTTGCGGATGTTGGTGCATGATCGACTTGGCTGGAGTGAGTACGAGGCGGAGAATTTCGACGCGGCACTTATTTCGTTGAATGCTGTGCGGATGATGCTGAAAAATCCGGCCCGTTATGGTGTTGATGAGGAATCGCTAACATTTTTTGAAGGGAGCGAGGAGCTGAATCTATGTCTGTTACTGGATATTTATATCGCGCAGAAACAGGCGGAAAAGGCACGGGAAATTCTTGCGGAATGGAAGGCTTATAAAGAGAAGAGTTTCGAGAAAAGCGAGCTTTCTGAGGAAGAATTGCGCGTGAAACGGGAAGAGTGTGAACAGCAATTTCTTTTTGAATCTGCCCGAATCGCGTATGTGGAAGAGGACGCAGAAAAGGCACTGGAGCTGGTGATGAAAGCGTATGAGGCGGGGTATGAGGAAACGCCGTATTATGTGCTTTTAGAAACGATTCTCGAAACGCTGGGACACGGCGATGAATTGGTCGGGAAGTTGGAGGAGTTGGCGAAGAAGTTACCGAAAATGGTGGCTCCGAGAAAACGGTTATTAATGGAGTATCTGAAACGCGCGAGAGATACAGAAACGGTAGAAGAACGGACGGAAGTACGAAATCGGATAGAAATCGTGTTGCAGCAGCTGGAAGAAATTGAGGGAAAGCTGAATCGGGAACTTTCAGACTGTATTCATCTCATTTTTGCATGTTGGGATGAGAATATGGCGGAATTTATAAAGTTGGCGGACGGTGTGATACTGGAAAGTGAAAGTTCAGATTGCATTTTGGATGTTTGGGATTTTGTGTCCAATGTAGATGAACGAATTATTTCTGAAACGAATAATAAGGTCGAAGAGATAAAAAAAACGTCGGAAGCTGATGGGGTGGGGGAAAGTAACGAAGAAAATAGGGGAGAAGTAGAGGAAGAGGCAGAAGAGGACAGAAATGGGTGGTTCCCGAATGCAGAGGCACGGGAATTCGCGGTAAAAGTGGTGGATTTCGTTCTGAAAGAGTATATAGAGACGAAAAAAACGGGTGGACCGTGGCGGGGAATCTGGCTGGCGAGTGTGTTGGCGGAGGAACTGGGACGGACGGAGGACGCGCGGGTACTGAGTATGGCGGTACTTGAAATGCTGGAAAAAGCGGGCGTGCAGAAAGATAAATGGTCAGACTCCGAGTGGATCGTCGCGGAGAAATTCATCATGGATTGGGGTGTGCGACTGGCGGAAGCGGAAGAGCTGGAGTGTGCAGAAGAGTTTTTCCGTCGTGGAAAGGTGCTATTATCGAAATCGGTACAGATGAAGGTCGCGTATGTGCGTGTTCTACTGAATCAGGGAGCACTGGAGGCGGCAGAGAAGGAAATTCAGAAGTTACGGCAGGAGGAGCCTGAGAATTTGGAATATACGTTGTTGGAAGCCGCATATTTACAGCAGAATCGGAAATATGATGATGCGTGTGTTGTATTATATGCGATTCTTGAAGAACTAGCGGATAATTACAGTGCAGAAATAAATCGGGAGTACGTCCAGATGATTCGGCAACAGATTTCGACGCTTGAGGAACAGCGTGGGAATATGGACGCGGCGGAGGAATTGTTGCGGACCGCACTGGATGAATTTCCGGATGATGTGTCGGTGAAAAACTCATTGGCGTATTTCTGGGCATGTAATAACCAGAATTTACAGCGTGCGTTACGGTATTCCAGAGAGTCGTTGAAAACGGATCCGGAATCAGGTGCGTATTTAGATACATTGGGATGGATTTACTATCGGCTTGGCGAGTTGGAACAAGCGTTGGAGTATCTGAACCAAGCGGTGGAAAAGATTATGGATGATCCGGTTCTTTTCAGCCATTTAGGGGATGTTTATGCCGCGTTGGGCCAGAAAGAGAAGGCGGTGGAGAGTTTTCAGAAATCCATTAAGGAGTTTCAGGAACTTCAGAAGAAGTCGCAGAGTTTTAATCCGAAAGATTGGGAACATGCGGTGAAACAGCTGGAGTCGCTGAAGAAAGAAGGATAAATTTCCTACGGAGTTTAATGCTCATGTGGGAAGTGGACATAAAACGAGTAATAACAAGTAATAATAACGGATACTCAAAAAAGAGGAGAAGATATGTCTGGACATTCAAAATGGGCGAACATCAAGCACAAAAAAGCGGCTGTTGACGCGAAAAAAGGAAAGGTCTGGAGCCGGATGGCGAAGAGCATTATCACGGCTGCGCGTGGTGGTTCGGATCCGTCGATGAACGCTCGTCTGCGTCTGGCGGTGGAATCTGCGAAAGCGGTCGGTATGCCGCGTGATAATATTGAGCGTGCGATTCGTAAAGGTTCCGGTGAAGCGAACGCGGGTGCCGTGATGGAAGAAATCCTCTATGAGGGTTACGGATGTGCGGGAACGGCTGTAATCTGCGAGATTCTGACGGATAATCGTAATCGTACGGCGCCGGAAGTGCGTAAGATTTTCGAGTCTGCGGGTGGAAAAATGGGAACGAGCGGCTGCGTCGGCTACATGTTCGACCGTAAAGGGCTGATTGTTGTAGAAGAAGAGCAGATTTCGGAAGACGCGCTGATGGAACTGTTGATGGAAGTAGATGGCGATTACTCGCTGAATGATGGTGTGTATGAAATCACTTGTGAGCCGGAAAATTTCACGGCGGTTGCGGAAGCGCTGGAAGGCGCGAAAGTGCAGGTTCTGGAAGCGAATATCTCCCGTATTCCGCAGAATACGATTGAGATTACGAATCTGGAAGATGCACAGAAGATTCAGCGTCTGATCAGCCGTCTGGAAGATCATGATGACGTGTCGGCCGTGTTCTCGAATTACCAGTTCTCGGACGAAATTGAAGAGCAGCTGGACGAGGAAGACTGAGATTAATCGACGGCTTTAAACGGCTTGTTTATTAAAAATTCGCTCGTGATGAAGTGTTTCGTGACTTCATTACGGGCGATTTTAAATTTTCTGGGGTTTTAAGTTCATATTGATTAACTGAGGGACGACGCGCCCGCAAGATCAGATGTCGCGAAAATGGTAGGTTTAAGCTAAAAAGTGTCTAAAAATCACTAATTAAAATCTAAAAATTAGCGTTTTAATGTGTATTACTGCAACACGAGACGCGTCGCCTCCTAAAAATATGACTTCTTCAGCGCTTATTTTAAAAACGGATACTCTATAAATTTTCACTCCCACCCTTGAAAAATCTATTAAGTATAGTAAAATAAAAAAAACGTTGTTTCATATACAGGGGAAATGGGGAGACTGGGTGAGTATGAATCGAAAAAAAACGATTTTTCAGATATTTTTCGTGTTATTTTATATAATATTTTCCGGATTGTGTTTACAGATGGTATGTACTTCTGTGTTATGTGCGCAGGCGGTGAATATTCCGAATCAGCATGGACAGATATGGAAGCAGTATGATATTTCAGGATATACGGGACGGTTTCCGCAGGTGAGTCAGCCAGAAAAGACGATTGCGGACTGGATTCTCATGGAGACTGGTTTTGAAGTGTGGCACTCGGAGATTCCTGCGATGCTGAATGTGACGCGGAATTCGGTGAATGTGTATCATGTGCCGAAAATTCAGGTACAGGTTGAAAGCGTGATTCAGCGTTTTGTGAATATTAATCCAGTAGAACAGCAGTTTCGCGTCCATATTTTTACGGTTAGTTCTCCGTACTGGCGACAAAAGGTGGGAAACCGACTGATTCCGATTCCGAGTTTTTCGATGGGGTCACAGGCGTGGATGGTGCCGCCGGAGGATTTACAGGCGGTGATGGAACTGTTTCGGGGCTGGTCGGGGTATGTGAATCACGCGTCGGAAGCGAAAGCTGTCCCGAACGGTCAGCGTCTGGAGCTGAATTGGGTAAGGACTCGGAATTATACGCGGAATTTCTTCACGTCGCCTAGTAGTGGAAAGTCGCCAGAAGCGGAAAATGTGTTGTTGGATGATGGGTTTTCATTCGAGTTCATGCCGTTATTGGGGGTGGATGGAGTAACGCTGGATGCACAGATTAAGTTTCAAGTGAATCATCTGGATCGGTTTTTGCCGATGTCGATTGTGCCGGCAGGAACGAGTGGAAGAAGTGCGGAGAAAATTGAGATTCCGATGATTGGACAGTTTCGTTTTCGGGAACGTTACCGTTGGAACGCGGAGAATGCCCTGCTCGTGTCTCCTGGACTAACGCCACCACTGACATCAAGTGGTGAGGGAAGCGGAATGAGCATCTTTAACTCAACGTATCGAGTGGAAACATTAATTTTGGTGGAAGTACGGAAAAATTATGAGTAAGTGAGAAAAAACTTAAATTGAAATGGAAATTTTGGTGAGAATGTCGCTTTATTTAAAATTTGCGACGGCGCTATAATGGTTAAAAATGGAAAAATAAGAAAGTTGAGATGTTAAAATAGGTCGATTGTAGTGGAAAAATAGAAAATTTACAGATTTTTGGTAAATTTTTTGCCGAAATAAGGTTTAGGTCCTTGAATTATCTGAAAAAAGAGTTAAAATAGATATATAAAAAGTTTATAGTTATAAACTTTTAGACTTAGAAAATGACTAGGAATTTTTCCGCTTAAATTTTATTAAGGAGATTTGGGAATGCGCCAGATTAGTAAATTGGTTATGTTGTTCGCGTCGGTTGCGGTGATTTTTGCTGCCGTGAACAGTCAGGCTGCCGTTCGTCGTGCGATTTACCGTGCGCCGAAAGCCTGTGATCAGGTTCGAGAAGATAATATTAAAACCATCCCGGCTTGCTGCAGTGCTGTTCAGGCGAACGCTGCTGCCGCGGAAGCTGCTCCGGCTGC
>JAUNAI010000347.1 GCA_030527705.1 Planctomycetia bacterium
AAAATTCCGAGAAAGTGGAAATGCTGAAAATTTCACAGGAAAGCACTCCAGCTTCAGAACTTCCGACTGCTGGTGTTCAGGGGAAAGTGGATACTTTCGAGCAGTATCGGGTTTTAATTGACTTAATTGATAATGTTTCGCGGAATTATGTGCATTCCATGACGCGTGAAGAGTTGATTCAGGCTGCGATTGAGGGTGTAACGAGCAAGTTGGACCCGTATTCCTATTATATTGGTGGGGCGGATATGGAAACTTTCCGTCGTGATATGAATTCTTGCTTCGGCGGAGTCGGAATGGCTGTTGATATGGTTGATGGAAAAGCGACGGTCATGGCGCCACTTGTTGGAATGCCGGCGTATCGAGCGGGGGTTCATTGTGGGGATGTGATTCTCGAAATTGATGGAAAATCGCTCGAAAAAATGAAAATTGATGAAGTTATGGAGCTTCTGGCGGGAGAAATTGGTACACAGGTGAAACTCCGCATTCAGCGTGTCGGGAAACGTGAGCCGATTGAGGTGACAGTGGAGCGTGAGATGATTCTGATGGAGACCGTTTTCGGATATGACCGGAGCGCGGATGACTCATGGAATTACTGGCTTGATAAGAATAATGGAATCGCATACATTCACGTGACAGAATTTCGTGACGAGACGGCCAATGAAATTCGGAAAGTTCTGAAGCAACTTCAGAGTAGTTCTGAGTCAGAGAAAAAATCAGATGCTCAGCCTGACAGGACTGAAAGTAACATGGAATCCGGTGTGGAATCGGGAACTAGAGCCGGTGTGGAATCGGGGACGGAAAAATCTCCGCTGCGTGGGTTGATTCTCGACTTGCGTTTTAATCCGGGTGGGGATTTTAATGTGGCGGTCGAGATGTGTAATATGTTTATTTCGGAAGGTGTAATCGTTAGCGCGAAAGGGAAAAACACAGTTGAGGAAGTATGGCGAGCCACGCCGGAAATGGAGATTCCCGCATCAATGCCGATGGTGATTCTGTTGAATTCATATAGTGCGAGCGCTAGTGAAGTCTTTTCCGCATGTCTTCAGGACCATAATCGTGCGGTGATTGTTGGAGAACGCTCTTATGGAAAGGGCGTGATTCAGAGTGTTTTGCCGTTCGAGGGGGGAAATAGTAATCTGAAACTGACGACGGCGGGGTATTACAGCCCGAATGGACGGAATATTCACCGTGAAGAGGGAGCGGGTGAAGCGGATGAATGGGGTGTGAAGCCGGCGGATGAAAATCTGGTTCAGACGTCGATGGAGGAAGATGAGATGTTTCTTCGTGACCGAAACCGACGCGGGACGTTGAAAACTCATAATGACTTACCTACCACGAAAAATCCGGCTTCTTACCGGGATGCTCAGCTCGAAAAGGCCCTGAGCGTGGTATATAGCGTCTTGAAAATCCGTGCGAGTGCAGCGAAAACGTTACAGGTGAAGATGGCTCCCTATCAGGAGAAAACAGCACCTGTGCGACGTACGAATCGGCGGTGGTAATGATAGGAACTAGATAGGAGGTCTCTTATGAAGAAAGTTTTGATTTTATCCGGTAGTCCGCGTAAAGGTGGTAATTCAGACCTGCTGTGCGACGCGTTCATGAAAGGCGCGAGTGAGGCGGGACACATGGTCACGAAAATTAACGTGGCGGAGAAAAAAATAGCCCCATGCTGTGGGTGTTATTTCTGCCAGAATCATGGTGGTGAGTGCGTTTATAAGGATGATATGTCTGGGATTTTACAGGCGATTATCGATACGGATGTCCTCGTTTTGGCGAGTCCCGTCTATTTCTATTCCATCAGTTCCCAGTTGAAAGCGGTCATTGACAGAACGGTGGCTCGCTGGTTGGAAGTGAAAGACAAGGAACTGTACTATATTGCGACAGCAGCGGATGAAGCGAAAACTGCTGTGGAGACGACGTTTGCCTGTTTCCGTGGTTATGCCGAGTGCGTGGAGGGAGCGAAGGAAATGGGAACTATCGCTGGGGTAGGTGTTTATGAAAAAGGCGCAGTTATGAATACACCGTTGATTCAGGAGGCGTACGAAATGGGAAAGGGTATAGGTTTACGTCAATTTGAGTAATTCGTAAAATTTTCCTGAAAAACGCAGGGGTCCCCCTTCCAGAAATAAAATTTTGTGTTAGAATTAAATCATATTAAAAGAGGACCTTCAAAATGGGTTCTGAGCAACGGAAGAGCATGAACCTGGTCAGGGGTTTGCGCCAGCAGCCATAAGTGTCAACTTTCGTGTGTTTAGAATCCTTTTTGGAGGTCACTTTTTTTGGTGGTATTATGTAGGATGGGGGATTTTTGCTGATTTTGTGGGGTGTTTTGGCTGAATTTTGCTGAAACTCCTGAAATTTTTCTGTTTTGCCCTTGACACAGTGCCCGGTTATGTATTAAAATACATTATATATAGATTCCATTTTGGAGTTTTTACTTGCGCGTTGTCGAAAGTTATTTCCGAGACCGTTAAATTATAGATAGCGGAAAACGGAAGCCGGAATGGGAACATATTTCATTATCGTTTTAGTTGTAGTGCGAATTTGTCGCTCGCTGTCCGTTTTATAAAAAGGAAATGGATTAACCCGCCTTCCACGTCATGTAGAGACGCAGACAATGAAAGAAAACTCGACCCCTAAAGTAACTTGTACTATTTCCAAAACTTTTAGTGAAGTCCAGATGAGCATGACCATTTTGCCACCGGTAGAGTTGGTTGGTACGTCGTTGGAAGAGCAACTTGAGGCCGTTAATCGGACAGTTGTGGAAAATATCCAGAAATATGCTCCGGAAGCGCGTGTTCTTCAGCAGACCGTTTTTCTGAAGAATTATGAAGACCGTCATTTGTGTCAGAAATTATGGAAAGAGTTGTATGGTGCGAATCTTCCGTTGAATATTTACGTCCCGCAGGCTCCATGTGATGGACAGTTGCTCGCGGTAGAAGTTTTGGCTCGGGTATGTGATACAATTCTGTATAAAAACGAAAATCTGGTAATGCTGAAACATTCTGGCGTGACGTGGTACTGCACGTGTCAGCAGGAGCCGGAGGATTATTCGTGGAGTATGTATTCCCAGTCGGTCGGCATGTTTCAGGGGTTGGACCGTTCATTGACGGCGCAGGGAATCCCGTTCGAGAATGTCGTCCGCACGTGGTTATATCTTGGAAACATCACGGAGCCGACGTACAGTGATTTTGAGGGCGAAACGCAGCGTTATAAGGAGCTGAACCGTGCGAGAACGGATTTTTTCCATGATATTCGCTTTTTTGACGGTGTGACAGACACGCCGTGGACCCACGCGGTTTATCCGGCAAGTACGGGAATTGGTGCAGACGGTGACACGCTTGTGATGAGTGCTTTGGCGGTAAAGTTCGACGACCCGGCTTCCGGAACGATTATCCCTCTGGAAAATCCGCAGCAGACGTCGGCTTTCGATTATGGCGAGCAGTATAGTATTAAAAGCCCGAAATTTGCGCGTGCGCTTTTACTTGCCAGTCGTGACGCGGGTATCATTTTCGTCTCTGGCACCGCAAGTATTATCGACCAGGAAACGTGGTATCCGGACGATGCGGAAAAGCAGACGGAATTGACGTTGGATAATATTGAGGTGTTAATTGCCGAAAAGAACCTAGCAGCGCATGGTCGGCCGGGGTTCGGGTGTGCGTTATCGGAATTGATTAGTGCTCGCGTTTATGTAAAGCGGAAAGAGGATTACGAGACTGTCCGTGCGGTATGTGAACGCCGAATTCCGAATGTTGCGAAAATCTACACTTTCGCGGATGTATGTCGTCCGGACCTCCTCGTCGAAATTGAAGGAACAGCCGACGTCGGTCCTGCAT
>JAUNAI010000348.1 GCA_030527705.1 Planctomycetia bacterium
GAAACCATTTTTGCAAAATAGGTTTCTCCCAGCCCCTCTTCCAAAAAAACTTTTAGTCGCGTTCTACGAGCACTTGCTTTTCTGGTTTATCTTATTTGTCTTTACACTCGATTTTCATCTCGTCGCTGTTCGCCTTCAGTTCTGGCGCGTACATCGCTTCCATTTTCGTTGGCAACGCGGAGACTTTACCCGGTGTTTCGGCTCGCATACGGTACGACACACTGTGTTTTCCCTCTCCGAGCGTCCGCACGAAGAACGCAACGCGGTTATCTCGATACTCGACATACGCTCCCAGCGCGTTTCCGTTATAGCCACTCTTCGCGTCGACTGTCTCGAAACCGGCGGGCTTCATGTCTTCGATGAGAATGTACGTATAATCGTTCTTGCTATCGAGCGTCAGTTCCACCTCAATCAGGTCGCCGGACGTGACCGCCTCACCGATATTCATCGGTTCACGACGGTATTTCAGGACACTTCCCCACTCTCAGCACACTTATCGGGGAATCTAAACCGTTACGTGGTTTATGGGAGGCAAGAATGCCTCCCCTCCACTGAGTGTGACTTATTTAGCGTCTCCTTAAGTAGAGATACTTTCATTAATGCTTTTCCGAACACAGATTCACGAACGCTTCTTCTACGCGGATTTTCTGTTCTGGTGAGGAGATGAAACAACGATGTTTCCCAGCCTGATCTGCCGTGAAGAACGTCGTGCCATCATCACGCACGGTGACGGTTCCAGCCTCGCTCAATGAGAAGTAATTACGTCCCGCTTCCGGGCGAACCACGAACAATACGGACGTTAAATCCCACGTCGACTGACTCAGCCCCCAACCTTCACGATAGAAAATGACCGACTGCTGCAGAATGTTCGGTTCTGGTGACATATAATCGTTCAACAGGGTGCATTCTCGGACCAAAACGTCCACACCCAGCTCGAAACCGCTGAACACAATCGGCGTGGGCCACTCTTTACAGAGCTTCTGCGCCATCGGAATG
Organism: Planctomycetia bacterium; assembly: GCA_030527705.1. Taxonomy (GTDB): domain Bacteria; phylum Planctomycetota; class Planctomycetia; order Pirellulales; family Thermoguttaceae; genus RGIG3701. The sequence goes on from JAUNAI010000348.1 coordinate 997, forward strand.
TCAACGACTACATTATATTCTTTGTGTGCGATGAATTGGTCATTCTGGAACGTAAACGCGCCAGCCATCGCGGAAACGAGGCGGACTTTCTTCGCAGCCAATTCTTTACCCGTCAGCGGCGAAATATCATCCGCCGGTGTATCGAGAAGGCGAGCCAGATTCGTCGAGAAACCGACCTGAACAATCACGACAGAATGGTCTTCCGCCGCCGCCAGAAGTTTCCTCAACAACACCACGGAATCTTCCGGTTCCCAACCTTCCGGAATCGGAAACGCCACGGAACCGTCCGCCTTTTTCAGCTCCATGATTCTTCGGACGTACCGACCGTCGTGGGTTTCTTTTCCGTCCTTTACCAGCCCAATCGGAATGTCGGGGCGACCGTACTGAATGTTGAACGCTTTACAGTATTTCGCCGCGTAGGGATTACATTTTGTGAGCGTGATTCCGAGCAACTCGCACTTTCCGCGTTCCACCATATTATGCAGAATTGCCAACGCGAGCGCGTCGTCCGAATCGTTCCCCATATCCGTGTCAAAAATCACTTTCACCGGGTCTTTCGGCGAGTTCCGCACGTCGAGTAAATCTTCCGCCTGAGCCGTCCCCGAGAGAACGAGCATTCCCGTGCAACAGAGCGCAAAAAACAGGAGGGCGAGCGTTTTAAGTCCTTTTTTCATGGGTATCCTTTCATGATTAGGTAGGTTTCAAAAATTTCCATATAATTTAGAAACAAACTTCATTTTAACCGATTTTTCTCTTTTTTCAAGACGTTTCCGCGTCAATTTTCGGAAATTTCCCCATTTTTTTCCGAATTTTCGAGATTTTCACCTCACTTGTTCCCCTAATCTACAACTTAATCCGTTGGCTACCTAAACTAGAGTTTGATTACCAGCAACTCGTATGCCCGGTGGCAATCTGTTCATGGACTTTTTGGAATGAATTATTCATATTACTTTCACTCCCCCATGCGCGTCGTATTTTGTTTGGGTCTAAAATTCGACAATGTGAGGTTAGTTTATGTTGTTGTAACTTCCAGCCGTCCAGTTCCTGAATTGTGTTCCACCAAACTTCACCGTCAACAACCTCTAAATTTGCATTTATTTCGTCTTGAGGGACTTCAACAAAGTGCGTGAGATTTGGGATATTTCTTGAGGATTCTGAGATTTTTCGGTCGCTTAATTGCCAAACTACTTTTTCAAAAGAGTTGAACATTAACGTCCGGCTACCCCATGCCACGCGCTCTCCCCAAGGATAAAGTATCCGACAATGTCCCGTGACGTTATTTTGTTGCAACTGCCAGTTATTATAAGAATAAAGGTTACTCCACCAAACTTTCCCATCATATACCCCCAATTCAATGTTATACAAATCCTGTGGAACCACGATGCCGGTATCATCAGACGTATTTTGGCAGTATTTTTGATAACGACGCAGATAAGCAATAACATGGTGGAAGTTTCCCTGTTCGCTAACAATTTCGATAAATTTCGTTTTGGGAAGTATCGACTTATAGCCAGTTCCCATTGCCGCGCAGGTTTCGAACTGTCGATAGAACCAGAGTGCATAATCTTCCATATTTACGACGGAGCATGGTATGTCATGCGTCGCTGCCAATGCGACTTCAATATCGGCGTCGTTATTGTCAATCGCCGCGCCTAACAGTATCAGATTTTTAACCCTGATTCGATGTTTTGCACACCGTGCAAGCGTTTTGATAAGCACTTTACCACCTAAAGAATGTCCGACCAGAACCAGTCCTTCGCGTTCGAAAGTGGGTAACACCTCAATTTCTTGAAATAAGGCGGTAGCTGTTTCTTCGACCTTCGCGACCGTAGTTCGCCAATTCTCTAATGTTTTCGTTAACGGCGCATCCGGAGCCTCCCACCGTTTTACCTCGAAATTTACCGCTTCTGGAAAAATCTACTTCAGAAGATTCAATACTTCCGTTTTATCTCCGTCGGCATCCCTGAAACCATGAACATACCAGACTGTTTTTACTGGAGTTTTCGTTGGCGAGTTAAGAGAGCATGATGCGTTCAAAATACACAAAACGCATACGATACTAACAACTCCCCCCCCAAAAAATTGGAGCGTATTCTTTAATCATAAATCAATCCTTGTGATTACCCTCTTTCAATAATGGCGTTTCTGCGATTAGAAATGCCTTATAAATTCACCCAGAACGAGCTTACTGCCAGAATCAGTCCAATCAGCGATTCGAGCGGAATCAGTTTCAGACGCTCCGCGAACGGCATCTGCAACACACCTGCTGTCGCGTGGAAGAACGACCCGTGGGGTAAGTGGTCGAGAATCGTCGCGCCCGCGTTAATCATCGCCGCGCCAGCAACTGCCGAGACACCCGCCGAGAGAATGGTTTCCGAGAATGAACTCGCTGCCACCATCGCACCTGCCGTGGTACTCGCCGTCGCGCCGGACATGATTGCGCCCGAAACAGGAGCAAGAACCGTCTCGGAAAGCCCGGAATTCTGGAGTAAACTCAAAAAACCGTCGCGCATGGAAGAGTTTTTCAGTACGCCCGCCAGCGTCCCCGTTCCGACGAGGAGAACCGCCACGCCGGACATTTTTCCGAGACCGTAATCCAGCGACTCGCGCAACCGTCGCCAATGCCCCGTCACGAGGATACAGACCAACCCGCCCGCCGGCAGAACCAGAAGTGGATCGATTTTCACCCCTGTCACCGGACCCATCGCCAACAACCCCAGCACCACCGCCGGCCCAAGCAACGCGCAAAATAGATTCGGCAACCGCGACGCACTCTGTTCTTTTTCCAGATTCCCAGCACCTTCAGACTTTTTCAGATTTTCAGATG
>JAUNAI010000349.1 GCA_030527705.1 Planctomycetia bacterium
ATACGATTATAGGTTTCTTCAAATCTTCCGCTATTCACATAACCTTCAATAAGCTCGTTATAGTAGGAATGATATTTAGAAAGATATTCTTCGTCTTTAAGGAATATATCGAAAAACTGTGTAGATGAGTAGGAATCGTCGATTGGCTCATTTATAGTACCTGTTGCACCGCTGCCGTTTCTGCTACCCATACCTCCCATACCGCCCAGACCACCACCGCCGATGAGCTGATTCTGGTCACCACCAGCCATCTGTCCCATCACCGGACGCGTTCCGAACGCTTTCGGCATGCGAATACTCAACGGTTTATCCGTCTTGTTCTTCACGAGAATCTTTCCGCCTTTCATGTTCGGCTGAAGAATTCCTACCTCGATCTGGTCATCGGCAATCGCCTGGAACAGGTCAACTTCTTCCGCGCCTTCCATCGGTTTATCCGCAAGTTTCGCGACCTGCGCATTTTTCGCGAGATTCTTAACCTTATTTTTAACCTCTTTTGCCCTGTCATTAGCCAGGGAGACGCTGCCCAAACTCAAAACCAGAAGCAGGCTCAACGCCGTTGTGAAAATACGGGACATAATTCTTCTCCCAATAATCCTTGTATCCATTTTCCGCCCGGTCGCGCGACCGCATGGAAATTCTATATCCGAAAAAAATGAAATCGGTATATTATCTATCATTCATTTCATCGGTTAAACTTTTCTCGAAACTGAACGTTTTTACGGCAATTTCTCGCCAGAATCACGCAAGATTCTCCCCTACCGACCGAAGAATCCGCACAACCGCAATAAACCTAATTGAAAAGTTTCCATATGATGTTTCATTTATTATACCACATACAATCCGCATTACAAGTAAAAAATATCAGAAAAGACAAAAAATTCAAAATTTTCATAAAATTTCACGAATTCACTTAACATTTTTTGCATTCTGATGTATAATAAAATTAACATAGAGCTTTGTATACTCAAGAATTCGCTTAACGCTACAGAAACTGCAACATCTAAATCGTTTTGGCGATGAGAAATCATTAGTGGTAATGGCTGGTGGTTTTGTGTCTTTATGTAATTACGATAAACGAGAACGTGTTCGGCTCCCTTTCAGGAGGGCTGGCGCGAAGGTGACTGTGGGGGCGGGGTTGAATTGCCGAAACCCTAATACGCTCCCTCCAGTTACTCCTTTACAAGCTCAACATGTTATTTTCCACTCTTTCCACTCGCTTTATTCTCATCAAAATGGTCAGGAACGTGCCGAGACTACAGATAATCAATCCTGAATTCAGATAGTTAACGGATAGCAAAGCGACTGCTTTATCACAAAGTATATTCGCACAAATCGGCAAAATGAACCTACTTAAAAGCGGATAAAGCATCGGAATCACACTGAATCCAACTCCTATCATCGCCCACACTTTCACAACTCGGCTTTTTATCACCCCCGCAATTTGCCACGTGAAAAGGAACAAGCAAAGTGTTTCCAACTTGACAAGAGTAAAACCAAACCAAGTTCCCCAAGCAAGAAAATTATGCACAGCCGGCGTTGGTTCAACAAATCGAAACACTAATGGTAGAAGTACATGAGCAAAAATAGCTCCAATCCACAAAAGCCACCAGCAACCACGCCCGAAAATGTTCCACGTAGGAATTAATTCGTCCGACGTGCGCGAGAACTTCCAATACGCGACTGCTTTTCCGACCCAGCAAATATATGTCATTGCCAAGCTCACCCATGCAATGGTCATCATATTCTTTATCGGTGTTTGTAAAGTATCAGCAAGCGACGGTGTAAACGTTCCGAACGTGAGAAATATGCTTAATTGCTGTAGGAAATACATCAACAAAAAACCGATTTCTACCCCAATCATAACCTGAAACGGACGACGGAGAGCACATAGTTGCTGTAACATGGGGTTTCTCCTTTAAATGAATAATGAAATAATCTCTCCTTTTTGGGAAAGTTAAGACTAAATATTTTACGCAAGATTCCACCCTGTCGGGAGGAACTTGCTACCCATCATGTCGTAACGCTCGTGGAGAGAAAACATTTTGAAAATTGTTTTCTCCCCAGCCCCCTCTTTCAAAAACTTTTTAATCGCGTTCTACGAACGCTTGCTTTTCTTGTCTTTATTTTATTAAATATCAAGAGTTTTTTGAAAGGGGAGTGTGAGGGGGAAACAATTTTGCAAAAATGTTTCCCCCTCACGAATGTTTACGTCTCACAGAGCTAAACACATTACGCAAGATTCCACCCTGTCGGGAGGAACTTGCTACCCATCATGTCGTAACGCTCGTGGAGAGAAAACATTTTGAAAATTGTTTTCTCCCCAGCCCCCTCTTTCAAAAACTTTTTAATCGCGCCTACGTCGCTTGCTTCTTGTTTTTTCTGCTTTTCTATTTTTTTACGGTTTTATTTTTCTTGCACTCCAGTTCCGGGTCACACGCCATCGGTAATTTCACCGGCTGACCAGTCTCCGCAGATTTATAAATTCCAAGAATAATCTCCACCGAGCGTCGCCCTTCCGGTCCGTTCACTTTCGGTTCCGTGTCCGTTTCGACCGCATGAATCATATCCGCGAACAGTTTCGCATGTCCCTTAAAGCTGATTGCCGACGGGTCCGCCGCGCCGCCACCTGAACTTTTGGAAGAGAGCATTTCTTCCTTAATTTGCGCGTCTTCCACCTGTTCCTCGGCAAAATCCCACCGTACGATGTCTTCTTCCTCAATCGTCGCAGAGCCTTTCGACCCGTGAATCTCGACTTTTTTCAGATAACCGGGATAAATCGCCGTGCTTGCCTCAATGACGCCAATCGCACCGTTTTCGAAGCGCAACACCGCCGCAGCCGTGTCTTCCACCTCGATACGTTCATGGTCCAGACAGTCGAACATCGAGCGAATTTCCACAACCGGTCCCATCAGCCACGTGAGTAGGTCAACGCTGTGAATCGCCTGATTCATCAACGCGCCACCACCGTCCAGTGCCCACGTTCCGCGCCACGCGCCACTGTCATAATACTGCTGTGACCGGAACCATTTCACGTAAGTGTCACCAACGGTCAGTTTTCCGAAACGACCCGAATCAATCGCGTTTTTCATCATGACACTCGCATCATGGAATCGGCTATGAAAAACCGTCGCCAATTTCACGTTATTCTCACGGCAAGCCTGAATAATCTGGTCACACCGCTCCAGCGTGATTTCCAACGGTTTCTCGACAATTACATGTTTTCCAGCGTGAGCCGCCGCCAGAGCCGGGTCCAAGTGTGCACCACTCGGCGTTCCAATCGTCACAATGTCGATTTCCGGATCAGCCAGCATTTCGTCCAGATTATCATACGCCTTACAGCCCGTATTTTCCGCAAGACGCTCTGCCGACGGCTTATAAACGTCAAAACACGCAACCAACCGCGCGTTGGGAAGTGACTCAATCGCTTTCGCGTGGAAATTGGAAATCATTCCGCAACCGATGATAGCAAAACCGTATGTTTTCATAGGATGGTCCTTTTAAAGTTAAATTGGGGTTAAATAAAATATCACTCGTTTTTTGAAGGGGAACTTGCTACCCGAAATGTCGTAACGCCCGTGGGAAGAAAACATTTTTGCAAAATTGTTTTCTCCCCAGACCCTAAAAAGGTTAAATTACCGTATCGCGACGGGCGGTCTTTCCACAAGTCGTTTCGCAACGCGTAACGACGGGGAAGCGAAATTTCAGGTCGCGTCGGGACTAAAAAGCCGGTTAACTTACCGAATCTCGTTGGGCGGCCCTTCCGGCAGTCGTTTCGCAACGCGTAACGACGGCGAAGCGAAATTTCAGGTCGCGTCGGGAT
>JAUNAI010000350.1:0-2886 GCA_030527705.1 Planctomycetia bacterium
AACGATTGTGTATCTCTGTCCTGTTTTCGTGGCGGATGATGATATGAATAAGCAGTTCTGGAGTCCACGTCAGAAGGCTTCTGGGATGGACAGTCCACTGAATCCGTATCGTATGAAGGACTTTTATCACGTCGATCCGGAATATGGAACCGACGAGGATTTAAAGTCGTACATCGAGACGGCACACGGTCTTGGATTGCGCGTCATGCTCGATATGGTTTATCTTCATTGCGGACCAACGGCGGTTTTCATTAAGGACCACCCGGATTTTGTGAAACGTGACAAGGACGGTAACATTCAGAACGCAGCGTGGGCATTCCCCGGCCTGAATTTCGAGTCGGCAGAGCTCCGTGAGTACCTCCATCAGAATATGGAGATGTGGGTCCGTGACTATAAAGTGGACGGTTTCCGCATGGACGTCGCGGACGGTGTCCCGCTCGATTTCTGGGAAGATGCGCGTGTTCGGTTAGAGAAAATCAATCCGGAAGTCGGAATGCTCGCGGAAGGGACGAATGTTCGGAATCAATTACACGCTTTCGATTTAAGCTACGGTTTTCACTTCTTCGGAGAGGTGCGGAAGGTCTACGACCAGAATGCGTCCGTGATGGAAATCCGGAAGATTAAGGAGACGCTCCGGAAAAACCGACCGATTGGCGGGGATAGAATCATCCATTTTATCGATACTCACGACATTAGTAATGATGATTATCAGAACCGAATCGAGAAACGGTGGGGTGAGAAGGGCGTAAACGCTATGCTCGCGGTGATGTTCACGCTGGACGGTGTGCCGTTTATTTACTGTGGTCAGGAAGTCTGTGATAAAAATCGTCACTCCATTTTCGGAAGTAAGAATGGGTGTAAAGTGGACTGGGAGAATGCGTCGAGCGACGAAGCGAAACGGCGTAAGGCCGTGATTCAGGGACTGGCGGAAATCCGTAAAGCGCGTCCGGAACTGACAGCAGGGAAACTTGTCTGGCTGGATAATACCGCACAGGACGACGTTCTCACATTCAGCCGTATCCTCGACGAGAAGGAGACACTGGTGGTGGTGAACCTCCGAGCGAAATCGGCCACGACGACGGTCACGCTTCCGGACGGAACGAAAAAAGAGTTCCAGCTGGGCGAGTACGAATACGTAATTGAGTGAGTATCTTAACCTCCATTTTAGGGGAGGTGTTTATCACCAAAAAATTTAAGAAAAATATCAAAAAAACCCGGGAAGCTCTTGACACGGAGCCTAAGATGGGGTATAATAGATTCATAAATGGAAAAACCCTCCTGAACGGCAATTCAGAAGGGTCGAGATTTCAGATTACTGGATAACAATTACCTGTATCTCGTCCCCTTTCCGTTTAATGACGAGCGTTTTTTCGTCGTCTTTCGGCGACTTTTTCCACACAATTTCGATATTCTGTGGATAATCGCGCTTGCAAATCAAACGTGTCAAAATGGAGGTTAGTGTTTTGCCGTCCATTTTACGCCTTTCTCCTCATCAAGAGGTGTTAGGAAAAATGCCCCGTTCTCGCTGACGGGGTTTTTTTCTTTAATATGGAAGCTCACGGCGAGCGTCCATAGAAAAAAAGAGACGGTCTCCCTCAATTTTAACATTTCTATTATATCACAAAATAAATCTTTGTCAACATGGTGAGGAACCCCATTCACAGAGCCCGAAATGAAGACTGTGAGCCCCCGTTGACAGGGATTTTACTTTATGGTATAATCATAAACGTAACACAAAGGAGGCGTTAAAGGAGGCGTTATGGAAAATATCATCTGTATGAAATGGGGAACTAAATTCGGTCCGGCATACGTGAATCGACTGGCGGAGATGGTGAGACGGTTCATGTCTCGGCCGTATCAGCTGGTATGTTTCACGGACGACGCACGGGGAATTGACCCGACGGTCCGAATCGAGCCGTTACCTGAGATGGAGCTGGATCCGCGACTGCCGGAACGTGGGTGGCGAAAATTGACGGTCTTTCAGGAAAATCTCGCGAATCTGGAGGGAAACGCACTGTTTCTGGACCTCGACATCGTTGTGATGGGGAAACTGGATGATTTTTTTGATGTTCCCGGTCGGTTTCGGATTATCAATGACTGGAATCTGAATAATTATATCGGAAATTCCTCCGTTTTTCGGTTCGAGGTAGGAAAGATGCCGGGAGTGTTAAAGTATTATCTGGAAAATACAGCCTCCGTGTACGCGAATCATCGAAATGAGCAGGCCTATCTGTCATGGTGGATGAAGGAACATGGACTGTTAGAGTACTGGAAGCCGGAATGGTGTAAGAGCTTTAAAAGAAACTGTCTGCGTTCGTTTCCGTTGGGATACATTCTCCCGCCACGTCACCCGGGCCCCGACACACGCGTGTTGGTGTTTCATGGAAGACCGAACCCCGATGAAATTGTAAATGGGTGGCACTCCCCGCATTTTCTCCGTGCAGCGAGACCCGTGGAATGGTTTCAGGAAGTATATCGGTAAAAGAAAAAGACATACACCAATAAACACAAATATTTAAATAGATATAAATAAAACATTTAAAGCAAGCAATCGAAGATTGCGATTAAAAGTTTTTTTGGAAGGGGGGGCTGGTGGAGATCTATTTTGCAAAAATGGTCTCCACCCACGGGCGTCACGACATTACGGGTAGCACGTTCTTCCCAATTAGGGTGGAATCTTGCGTAATGGGTCTAGTCCTACCCCTAAACCTCTCTTGTCGGACTGTGGGCAAAATGGACAAAAGTCCTGCAACATTTTGTCTTTTTGTCCATTTTGCCCACAGTCCCCTTGCGGAAATCGGTGAATGTGGTAAAATAATAAACAAAAAGGTAATTGGGTTGCGTCTGAAATGATTATAAGTAAATGATTATGAACGAAATGGATTT
>JAUNAI010000350.1:2896-3818 GCA_030527705.1 Planctomycetia bacterium
GGAATCGCTGGCACGTTTGCGAGCGTGTGAGGAGGCGGTCGGGTATACATTTCAGGATCTGTCGCTTCTACAGGCGGCGTTGACGCATACTTCCATCGCAGCAACGCGACTAGTGTCCAATGAACGGCTGGAATTTCTCGGTGATGCGATTCTCGGGTGTGTGATTGTGGATTTGCTGTATCATCAGTGCGAGTCGGAAATGGAAGGCGCAATGACGCAGATGAAATCGACGATCGTCAGCCGTGTTGCGTGTGCGCGGGTCAGTCGTGCGTTGGGGCTGGAACGGTTTCTGCTTCTTGGAAAGGGGATGGAACGGAACAAGATGCCGCAGTCGCTCTTGGCAAACATGCAGGAATCCATCATCGGCGCGTTGTACTTGGACGGTGGTATGGAAGTCGCGAAAAACTACATTTTACGGGTCTTCGATGAGGAAATCAAGGACGCAATCCATGGTGTGACGCTGAAGAATTTTAAGATGGTTCTGCAACATTTCGTCCAGCGACAGTTTCACACAACGCCAGAATATGAGGTTTTAGATCAGAAAGGGCCGGACCACCGAAAGTGTTTTAAGGCGCAAGTGCGGATTGGAGAACAGACCTTCCAGCCTGCGTGGGGGAGGAATAAAAAAGAAGCGGAACAGCACGCTGCCGAAAACGCGATGTGTCAACTTGAGAGCCGTCCACCGATTTACCCCGCTGATTAACCGTAAAGAAAACAACAAAAAACAAAAGAAAACCCAAGGAGCAAGCAATCGAAGAACACGATTCAACGTTTTGGGGTGGACATAATGGACAAAAGTCCCGGACATTTTGTCTTTTTGTCCATTTTGTCCACAGTCCGACAAGAGAGATTTAGGGGTAGGACTAGACCCATTACGCAAGATTCCACCCTAATCGGGAGGAACTTGCTACCCGTAGAGAGG
>JAUNAI010000043.1:0-14349 GCA_030527705.1 Planctomycetia bacterium
GACCGTGAAAGATAACACGGGAAATTCGGATAATACCGAGGGAAATACGGATAATAACGTGGAAAACACGATTGATAATGTGAAAGAAGATGATGAGAATGGTGAAAAAGATGAAACTAGTACTGAATCAGCAGGGGTGGCACTTGAGTTGCCCGAAAGTCTTCCGTAAACCATTTTTACAGTGTGTGGGTTTACTCGCACTGTTTCTTTTTACGCTGTGCGGGACGGGTATGGAAGTTGGTGCCAATTCGGACAGTCGTGCCGGAAATGGTCGTGTTACCGAGACAGAAATTGGTCTGAAACCAGCAGAAGTTGCCGTTCTAGCGGTGAAGTCTGATCCGGATTCCATGCGCGTTGCGGAACATTATATGAACGCGCGCGCCATTCCGACAGAGAATCTGATTCTTTTGGAAAAATCGTATCCGACGGACATTCCACGCTCGGTGTGGGAGGAGGAAATCCGTCCGCAGATTCGTGTATGGCTCGCAGGTCATCCGTCGGTGAAGTGTCTGGTCTGTGCGTGGGCTCTCCCGCTAAGAATTGGTGCACCGGACGCGGAATCTGCGACGTTTAAGGAAAAGCGTGCGTTTTATGATGAACATGAAAAACAGTTGCGGACAGCTCTTCATCAGCTTCTGAGAACGATGTGTAATATCGCGCCGAATGAGGAAAGTCGGGTGGAGGCGGAGAAGATTCCGGATGTCGGAACGCTTGATTTGACGCAGTGGAACACACTTTATGTCTCGACGGTGGAGAAGACTAAAGCGCGAATTTTGGCACTTCCAGAAGATGCGCGACAGGCGGCGGTTAAGGAACTGGAACCACTTCTGAAAGTGTCAGTTGGGCTGACGACGCTCCAGAAACTTATGCTTTTACAAGCGAGAATGAACGCGGAAAAAGCGAATGCTGAGCAGATTCTGAAGCTGATGCAGACGGTGGAAATGCTCGAGAAACATATGCTCGAGCTGAATTTTCATGAGGATTCACTGGAACGTGACAAGGAATTCATGCAGACAATTCGGCTTTTACATGGTCCGTACACCGCGATGACTTACGCACGCGATTTCCGCACGCGTTTCGATAAAAATGAAGGCCGAAGCTCGTTCGACAGTGAGTTATCACTTATTTTTGAGTCGGAAAATTATACCGCGATGGGGTGGTTGCCGAATATGTATGCTTATCCGTATGGGATGCCGCCTGCGATTCGGATTTCGATTAAACGGGATAATCCGGTTCCGCCACCTGCGGATTTTCTGGAGAACCTCGACGCTCCCGCCTCGGACACGCCGACCGAAGCACTTCCTGCTCCGCCGCTGGGTGAAGAAGTAACGCTCTCACCGCCTCCAGAACTAGAAGATGATATGGAAGTTGTGAAAAATCCGGCTGGAAACATTGCTGAAAATGAGAAGAATGAGGCTGAAAACTCTGAAGAAATGGAAGAAATGGAATAAATTTCTATTGGTACGCCGGAGGTACAGTTCCGACAACCGATGGAAAATGAATTTTCGGGCGAATTTCGAATTCCGGAACCACGGCGACGCGTTTTACTCGTGGCGCGATTGGAAGGGCCGACACCGGAAATGGTGATTCAGCGGATAGATGAGGGAATCGTGGCGGAAAAAGAGGGACTGAAAGGAGGCGTTTATCTCGACGCACGGACTCCGAGACCCATGCAGGCGACGCCCGGTTCTTATGAGAAAATGGAACAGTCAATTAATGATTTAGCGATTCGTCTCCAGCGTTCGACGGACCTCGACGTTCGGTTGGACACGGAAGGGACACTTTTCCAGAAGTCGGACTGTGCGGATCCATGCGCTCTGTACTGTGGGTGGTACTCCGTCCGGAATTTTCAAGATATTTTTACTTTTTCGCCAGGCGCGGTCGCTTATCATGTCGCGAGTTATGAGGCGGAATCCCTCCGGACTGGCCCGATGTGGTGTCCGAATCTGATTGCGCATGGAACTGCCGCGACGTTTGGACCGACTTTCGAGCCGTATCTGAGCGCATTTCCGGAGCCAGATGAATTTTACTCACTGGTTTTAACGGGAAAATTCACGATGATCGAGTGTTATTATTACACGTTACCGTTCAACTCATGGGCGATGACGTATGTTGGCGACCCACTTTACACGCCATTTCGCGCAACTCCGAAATTAAAAATGGAAGATATGCCAAAAAATTTACAGAGATTTTTCGGAATTAAGCCGTAGAAGTATACGCTGAAAAAGCGGTGTTTAAGAGAGTTGGCGTTTTACCTTTCCTGTTATTCAGAGCGTACGTAGGTAACTGCTGATTAATTGGGAGGCGACGCGCGAGAGCGTCGCAGAAGTGGCGAGAAAGATAACCTTTTACCTAAAAAGTATCTAAAAATCATCGATTTCAGCCTAAAATCAGTATTTTAAGGTATATCATAGCGACGTGAGACGTGCCGCCTCCTAAAAATACAACTTAATCAGCACGTATGAAAGGATAAACCGTAAAAAAGAAACGGTAAAGGTGAAAGTAAAATTAAACACAAGAAGTAGGTAACAGAATCACCTGCTTCTTGTGTTTTTTCTTGCGTTTTACCACCGTGAATCACTTGCCGTCGCGGTGCTGATGAAGATATTCCGATAATACGACTGTGCCGGACCGCCCGCGTGAATCTGGAGCCCGATGAGTCCCGTTTGGGGAATCGTCTCGTCCGTTTCTGTGTAATTCACCGTCTCCACGCCGTTCACGTAAATCCGGATATTTCGTCCCTGACAGAGAATTTCGTATCGGTTCCAGTCGTTCCGTTTCCAGATTCCCTCCGCCAATAACGCTTTCATTTCCGCGTCTGGCGTCTGTAACATCCGATTTCGGCGCGATTCGTCATACAGGCACCCCCAGTAACTTCCGTCCGTCGTCATATCCGCCTGATAACCGACCATTTCGTGATTATTCGGGATTCTTACGGACCGAATCTGCACACCGGCGTTTCCGTCTTTTCTCATATTCGTCGGCCCCTCGATGATTTTACAGTCGAGTCGGAGATAAAAATCACCATAACTTTCCGTCGTCGTCAGGAACTGATTTCTGTCCAGTCCTGTTTCGAAATTTCCACCGACGATCACTCCATCCTCAACACGAAACACGTCAGCGACCATTTCCCAGCCGGTCAGGTCTTTTCCGTTAAATAACGCTTTTTCCGGAAATTGACGCTGGAAACGGTCTACCATTTCCGCGAAACGTTCCCTCTCCTCCGGTTTCCCTTCTATGAAGAACAGCGACGTGTTTAACATCTGCCGTTTTTCGAGTGGTGTCATCCCCATCTGCCGTAAAATACGGAAGTAACCGCGCATACAGCGTGTCCGATATTTCTCCGTCGGCAACGCGCACGCCAGCCGTGCCAGAATCTGTCCAGCATCGGCCGTCGTCCATTTTCCGAGTGCTTCCGTCGCCACGTCAACCGCTTCCTGAGCCTGTGCGTCGTCCGTCATTTTCGCGTACCGGAGTGCAGAAGAACCGAGAAATTCCGCCGCGCCCTTTCCACCAATCATCGCCGCGTAACGGACCAGCCGAACTGGCTCTTCACCGTACGTTTTCGTCAGGAAATCGAGCGTCCCCACTTTATCCACTGAACGCCGCAGGAGATTCGACATGGCTACCTCAAAAACAGCCTCCGGCACGAGATTCTGCTCTGCGAAAACGGTCGCGAACTCCGCCACGTCCCCGATTCCCGGTGTCACAATCCGCGAGTACGCCATCATCGCTACCGACGCAATTTCATCTCCGTTTTCCGCGTCATTTTCCGCTTTCTTTTCTGTCATCAGCATTTTCAGTGTCGGTAGAAACTGCGTCATTCCCAACCGTTCCACAATTTCGATTTCCGCCAGCGTCTTTTTCGAGCAATTTTCTGTATTTCCCACATTTTCGGACGTTTCCGCATTATTTTCCGTGAAAATCACACCCGCTTTTCCGACGGTTTCCGCGTCGAGTCGGCAGATTCCCTCAATTGCCGTCCGTCGGACATTTTCGTCAGAATCCGCGAGATATTTCGTCAGCGTTTTCAGCGTTTCCGCGTCCTTCAGCCGTCCGAGTGCGTCGAGAATCGCCACTCGTTGCGCGTTTAATTCTTGTTTCTCCAGCATTTCCAGCAGAATCGGCGTCAACTCCTTATTTCCCGACGCACCCAGTACCGCGAGCGTCCGTACTTGCCATTCTGCCGGCATTTTTCCGTGCATGATGGAATCGAGCGCGACGCGGAAAAGTTCCATTTTATCCGTCTGCGCCAACACAATCTGTGCGCTCCGAAAATCGTCCGCGTTCTCGGGGGTTTCCACGTTTTCTGCCGTCAGTAATGCCTGAAATAATGCTGTGTCGCCGGTTATTAAAATTTCATTCTGCGTCGCTATTCTCGTGGTTGCGCCGTCAATTTTCGCCTCACGGACCGCCTGATACGCGGAAATCGCTGTGTTTACTGCGGTTTCAGAATCCATTTCGGTTTCTGTTTTCACCAGATTTTCCGCTAGCGTGAAAAGTCCGTCTGCCGCTGCACGCTGAACGTTCAGGTGTGCGTCATTCAGGCAACTTAAAAGAACCGCATAAGCCTCCTTTCCGCCGATTTTTCCGAGGGAACGGAGTGCCGCAAGCCGAATGATTTCTGCGTGACAGTCGCATGACGCGAACTCAATCAGTCGCGTGACCGATTCCGTGTCGCGTAGGTTTCCGAGCGAGTCCACGACACCCGCTACACAGCGATTATCGACCGCGCCCAACCCACGCCGAAGCGTCTCCAGCCCCGCACGCTCCGGCAAGTTTTCCAGAGCTGTCCGCGCGACCGTGTTTAACCGTGGGTCTTCCAACATTCTGCCGAGTTCCTCTAATTTCGACGTATCCCCGTTCCGAACAGCCTGAAACGCCGTCATGGCGGAATCGTACAGAGCCTCCTGACTTTCTCGCACCGGACTCGCCGTCGTCGGAACATTCACGTCCTGCGTAAACCCCACGCCCGCCGTCATCACTGACGCCATTAATATAGATGATAAAATAGATGTTATTTTCATGATATTTCCTTATATTCTGGGAGACGACACATTTTACGTCGTTATTCCGGACTACAACACCCATGGTTCTCGACTTGCGCGGACACGGAGGCGATTTGCTTCGTCGTCGTTCACGAACGTTTCCGTTTTCGGGTCAAATTCCAGTTTCCGTCCCAGTAACCAACTCATGGCGGAGACGTGACACGCGATATGCGATGACCGAATCACCTCCGAGTTACATATCGGTTGCTGTCGGCTCTTCACGCAATCTAGGAAATTACGCACATGGTCACGCGGATTCGTCCCCTCAATATCTCCATACACGCACTGGAGTGAGTCGTCCGAAACGAGCATTTTCCCGCTGTCACCCGTCTCGACCCAGCCGTTATCCCCCTCGAAACGGACCGGACACGTTCCCAGTCCCAGCCAGCCGTCCGGGCGCATAACGAGTTGGACGCCATTTTCGTACGTTGCGAACATTCGGTCTCCTTCCGCCCAAAACGTCGTCGGCGTCGTTCCGTCCATTCCGAGCGCCCACTGACAGAGATCCACCGTGTGCGCGCCCCAGTCGAGATGCTTACAGCCTGAATCGAAATCGTACTGTCCGCGCCACTGCGACCAGCCGTTCTTTCCGATTCCTGCATAAGCCTCATTAAACGGTCTCCACGGAGCCGGTCCGAGCCATAAATCCCAGTCGAATTCCTCGCGGTCCGGCAGTGGCTGTTCCGGTAACCACTCCGTCAGGTGCTGTAAATAATAAATCGAGGCGTGAACGGTATGGATTTTCCCCAGTTTCCCCGACTGCGCCAAGTCGCACGCATACCGGAAGTTCCGCACGCTCCGTCGTTGCGTTCCGCCCTGAAAAACGGTCCCGTAAAACTTCATCGTCTCGTCCAGTTTCCGACAGAGGTCAATCGAAATCGCGCACGGCTTCTCGCTATACACATCTTTCCCCGCCCGCGCCGCGTAAATCGACGCATGAGCATGCCAACGGTCACCAGTCGCAATGAGAACTGCGTCGATATCCTTCCGCTCAAGTAATTCTCGGAAATCCCGATACATAGCGACATCTTTCGTTCCTTGTGCCGTTTCCGCCTGTTCCTTGACTCGGACGCGCCGCGCACGCGCAACATCCGCAATCGCCGCGAATTGTACGTCGGACTGATTCAGAAAGAAGCCTAAATCGTAACCGCCACGGTGATTAATGCCGATTCCGCCGAGAATGATTCTCTCCGACGGGCAGACCATACCATCCTTCCCTAGGACGGAACCGGAAATGAACGCCGGAACCACGGAAAATAAGAGTGACTTTTTCAGAAATTGCCGTCGAGTGGGGGTTCGCATGATTTTCTCCTGTAAGTTAAAGCCTCTCCCATTTTAGGGGAGGTGGCACGGAGTGCCGGAGGGGTCGGGGTGGAAGTCTTTTAAAACGTCTTTCGGAGGGACAACCCCACCCCCTCCCCCCGCTATCGCGGTACCTCCCCTAATAGGAGAGGCTGAGTTTCAATATACCCTCTCCACCGAAAAAATAAAGGGGGGGGCGTAACCCTTTTTGGCAAAACAAGAGGATTATGCAAATAATAAGGCAAAAATATGCAAAAAAATATAAAATTTTTGTAAAAACATTCCCTCATCCCCTTGACATATAAGAACTGTATTATTATTATTGAATACTCAAGAATATATAACATTCAATCCGAAAGGGGAAAATCATGGTTCGCGTACGCTCGAGAAAACATATCGCACGGAGTTTCGTTCTTGTAGCTTGTTGCGCACTCTCAGGTGTTGGCGTCGCTTGGGGTGCTGAACATACCGTAACTGGGACAGAAACTCTTACCACAGAGCAAGTGTCGCAGTACACAAAAATCACCGTTGGTACCGCGACGAAAGACGCAACACCGAACGTACGCCCGTGGGTTATTTTATACCAGAATGGTGCTCCCAACTTGGCGACTTATGGTAATAACACAACAGAATGGGTTTTGAAAACACGCGCGGATTCCGGTATTTTGTTCGACAAGAACGACACGGTTTCTTTCGGTGCTCTTTCCGGTTCCGGTGTCGTACGCACGCAGAATCAGGCGACGGCGAAATTCGGTGCCCTGCGTACTGACGCTTCCGCAGTGGACGTATTTCACGGTGTGTTTACGTCTTACACTCAAGGCGGTAATTATCCCGGTCGTTACTCGCTCGTTAAAGAAGGTGCCGGGACGCAGATTCTCAGTGGTATGCTTAACGCGGATACGGGAAAATATGATGGAAACCATAATATTTCGTGGACGAATCTTCTGGACACTGTTACGGTCAATTCCGGGACGCTCCAGTTCGGTGATTTAGGTCATAAATATGCGGCTGGCGACTTTTATTACGCGAAAGACGCGGTCGGAACGGGTGACATTACGCTTACAACCATTCTTCCCAAAACTTCCGCGATTACCGTAAATAACGGCGCGACGCTCGCTTTCGGTCTGAAAAATGCAACGACGGTTGAGAACGCGATTACATTTGATAACGGAAAAATCGAGAATAAAAATAACCATTGGTTAACCCTCGCCGGTGAGACGAAAGGGAGTTTTACTGCCGTCGGAAATACTTATGTTCAGGCGAATAAATATACGTTCGATAATTCAACCGTCACGGCCGGTAATAATGATGTCACGCTCAATTCTCCGAAAGTGACCGCGAATGGCGGAAAACTTGTGTATAATGGTAGTTTGGCGGTTCTGAATGGTCTCCAAGACGCCACGGTAGGCGACGCAGGAACCCTCACGCTTCACCGCGACAAAGTACAGGGAATGATTGCTCAAGGCGTCAACATGGGTGATCTGAACAACGGCGGACAGGATTTCTCGAAATTTACCGGTACAATTAATATCACCGGTTACGCGATTACGTCGCTCGGAAAGAACAACGATTTCTCGACCGTCTCCTTTAACCTTGGAACGGAAGACGACGGATACAGCGGTCTGTATCTCGCGCGTCAGGAAAACACGTATAAAATCGGTTCCCTCTCCGGTGACGGTCTCGTCATGACGGGAAAAGACCGAAAAGGAACGTATAACCTCACCGTCGGGAACAAAATCGGCGCAGGTGAAAACTCCATCTTTAATGGTGCGTTTATCAATCACACCGCCGGTTCCAGTCTTAACGTCGAGAAAATTGGTGCCGGAACGCTCACCCTTGGCGCGTCGAGCAAGACGAATAATAATGTGAATAACCAGATTGAACTTTTCACAGTTTCTGCGGGGGAACTGGTTCTCGCACGCAACGCGGATAAGATTTCTGCGAAAAATATTACCGTAAAAGATGGCGCGACGCTTACTGTCGCTGAAGCCAGTCAGGTTCTTTCCGGAACGCTGACGTTCGATCCGAATTCCACGCTGAATTTCTACGTCACTTCAGCCGACGCTTTCGGCACACTGTGCGTCGCGGACCTTAAGTTCAGTTCTGAGGCGTATCTTGATTTTAAGGTGGATGAAGACTTTTTTGCGAATCTCGCGGATATTGCCGACGGTACGGAATTTGAATTTCTGGAAGTTGAGAATAAAGAAGCCGACCTTGCAGAGCTGGAAAAACAGTTCAATCAGCTTCTGGCAAGTAACGACACGCTGAACGCAATTTTTGATGCGAAAGTTGACGGTGGTGTTCTGTCGCTCGTCGCTGTGGGGGCTGTTATTCCGGACGGTTCGGAAGTTCCGGAGCCTGCGACGTGGGCGCTTCTCGTTCTCGGTCTCGGACTGGGAATTATGTGTAAACGGAAAGTTCGCTAAATTTTAGAGAATCAGGACTGAACACGCCATTTTTTTCGGAGGGGAACGAAATCATGCAGCGTAAAGGATTCACACTGGTTGAGTTGCTAGTTGTCATCGCGATTATCGGTATGTTGGTCGGGTTACTCCTTCCAGCTGTTCAGCAGGCACGTGAGGCAGCTCGAGTGATGCAGTGTAATAACCACCTGAAGCAACTCGGTCTGGCTGCGTTGAATCATGAAAGTTCCGTGAAGAAACTCCCCTCCGGCGGATGGTCACCCCATTGGGATGGCGACCCGGATAAAGGTCTGGGACAAGACCAACCCGGCTCGTGGGCGTACAGTATGTTACCATTCTTGGAACAGAACGCTCTTTTCCAGCTTGGCGCGGACGGAAAATTCGAGAAGTCGCCAGAGCAGATTCAGGGGTCAACAGACCGTGGAAAAA
Source organism: Planctomycetia bacterium (assembly GCA_030527705.1). Classification (GTDB taxonomy): domain Bacteria; phylum Planctomycetota; class Planctomycetia; order Pirellulales; family Thermoguttaceae; genus RGIG3701. The sequence goes on from JAUNAI010000043.1 coordinate 9,203, forward strand.
CGCCGTTGCCGTTCTTTTACTGTCCTTCACGACGTCCGGCGAAACTGTATCCGATTCTTAATGATACTTCCTACTCTGCGAATAATAAATATTCAGGTGGTGAGGAATTTGCGAAAGGCGACTATGCTGCCAACTACGGAAACAGCGTTGATGTTGGCGAGGGGGTCAATCATTATAGTCCGAGTTCCATTTCCGAAGCACTTAACTATAACTGGGGAGCGGATAATGAATCGAAAAACAGTAACGGAACAATTTATAAGCATAGTGGTCTGAAACTTGGCGAGGTCCGTGACGGAACGTCTAATACGTACCTGATTGGTGAGAAATATCTTGAGCCGAACCATTATGAGGCGACGGCTGCGAATCTTACGACGAATGATAACATTTACATTTTCCGTGGTGCGGATACCGATATGCATCTTACAACGAAAGAGAATAACCGACCCATGCAGGACCGTGGAAACGTTTCCAATTTCCATAGTTTCGGCAGTCCGCATGCGGGCGCTTTCGGGATGGTTATGGCGGATGGTTCCGTGCAACGAATTTCCTATTCCGTGGAGATTGAAACGCACATGAATCTCGGAAACCGAAAAGATGGAAAGGCGGTTCAGATTCCGTAAGTAAACGTTGAATAAGTCGTACTGGGTACGCGGGCGCACGGCTCGCAGAAAATATTAAGCGTTTTATAATCCAATTTTAACAGATTGTGTAATTTAGGAAGATTTATATCCGAAGTATTATAAAATTTCACTTTACCGTCATTTCACGTTGCTGAAATGACTACTGAAAGGACCGCCCTTTCCTGAATTTTCAAGTGGAATCAGTATATTTCCTAAAAATCACTGTTTTTATCCGCGTTTGCGGACCATGTGTCCGCGTACTCCGTTAATCAGCGACTATGTAAGTACGCTAATAACTATTTTCCCCCCACCATTAACAAGAAAGGAATCGTATGTTTTCCAGTCTGAATCGAAGAAAGTTTCTCCAGTTGACGGCTGCGGAAGTTGGTAGCATTTCCGCGTTGAGTTGTTGTGCGCAAACGACGGTTCCATCCGTCTCCGACAAGCTCAGAATCGCGATTATTGGTTGCGGTCCGCGCGGTGTGGATCATCTTCTTCCTCCGGCGGTCATGCACGAAAAAGTCGTTGCACTGGTGGATCCCGACTCGCGCCGAATTGAGGTTGCGCGACAGAAAATTAAGCAACTCGCGCCGAATACGGACTTTTCTAGAATCCGTACGTTCTGTGATTATCGGAAACTTTTCGACGAGATGGCTTCTGAGTTGGATGCGGTTATGATAGCTGCGCCGAATCATCATCACGCACTTCCAACACTCTTGGCGATTCGGAACAAAATTCATGTTTACGTCGAAAAACCGATGGCGTTGACGGTTCAGGAAGCGCGGCTGATGGGAACCGAAGCGAAAAAATACGGCGTCGCAACGCAAGTCGGTATTCATGGGCACTCGAATGAGGGCGGGCGTCGGCTCTGCGAATACATCTGGGCGGGCGCGATTGGGCAGGTCCGCGAGGTGTATTCGTGGTCGGACCGTATGAATAGCGTCGTTGGACAGCGTCAGCCGAATTGTTCGGTCCCGGAGGAGTTAAATTGGGATGTCTGGCTTGGTGGTGCACCGTACCGTGATTATCATCCAGGACTGCATCTACATGATTGGCACGACTGGATTGATTTCGGTAATGGTTCGATTGGGAATATGGGAAACCATATCTTGGACCCGATTTTCTGGTCACTGAAGCTGAACGCTCCGTCATCGGTCGAGATGGTCGATTTTCGTCCGGGCATTCCAGGAACGTGGCCCGTCAAGACGCACTTACTCTGGAAATTCCCAGAGCGAGAGGGAATGGCACCGGTCGATATTCACTGGTTCGACGGAATCGCGGGCGACTTGCCCGTCACGCGGGAATATGTCGGAGGAATCGGCATTTTCAAGAAGCGTGAGTACCAGAATTTACCGCCAATTATTGCGGAACTGGAAGCGAAACATGGCGTAAACCTCGGTCGTCTCGGTTCTGTACTGATTGGGGATAAGGGAATTCTTACGATTGGACCTTTCGGCGAGAATGCTCGTTTCGTGCCGTTGTCCCTAGCGGAAAGTATTCCGGTCGCGCCGAAGACGATTCCACGTATTCCGGGAAATCAGCACCAAGTCGACTTTTTCCGTTCGTGTCGTGGCGGAGTGCCGGCATGTGCGAGTTTCGATTATTCCGTTCCGCTTTCCGAAATGGTCCTTCTCGGGAACACCGCAATGCTGGCGGGTACGGGACGACGGCTCGATTGGGACGCGGAGAAACTGGAATGCACGAATCACCCAGATGTGAATTGCTTTTTGGCAAAACAGTACAGAAAAGGGTGGGAAATTTAAAAACGCTGGTTATCGTCTGCATTCATACAGTGTAAATAAACGATTTCGCCCAGAAAATGTGGTTGCTGGGCGATTTGTATTGGAATTTTTTCTTAAAAAGGAGAGAAATCCTTGACTTTTTAAGTTTTTCCTGTTATAATTAGTTGTATGTTGACCAATCATGTATATTAATTCCACGTTTCAATCTACGGAGGGGCGATCTTTCTGGTAGTCGCTTCAGCAACGCGAAACGACGGAGAAGTGAAATTTTATAGTGCGTCGGGTATAAAATAGGCGAAAAATTCGAGAGTTTCAACCAGACGGATTACCTCCGTGAACTTGCCGAAGAGCGTCTAAAAGCCGAGCGCGACCGCCATGCGGAATTATTGTACGCAGAAAATAAAGGACATGTGGAAGGGCGTATGGAAGGACGTGCGGAGGGACATGCGGACGGGATGATGGAAATGATTTTGCAGGCGTTACAGTTTAAATTTAATGGTGAAATTCCACCAGAGGTAATCTGGAAGGTTAACTCGCTTTCCAGCATGGAAGAGTTGCAGGAACTGAATTTTATGCTCTAATGAAGACGAGTAATGCCGAGCAATTCGTGCGAGAGTTTCTGGAATAAACACGAATGACGGTCTGGCAGATAACCTCTATGTGTTTCCGCAGGAACTTATAAATTATTATAATAATTAAAGATTTAACAACAAGTAAAGTATTCGGGTCATTATGACCTCCAACCTACCTGAAAGAAAGGAAATTCCTCATGAATAAACATGAATTTACTCGCCGTACGATGCTTGGGACGGTAATGACTGGGGCAATTGGCGCTGCGATAGGGACGTGGTCAGGAAGTGAAAACGTTCTGCGTGCTGCGGAAAATGGCGTCTCAACTGATCAGAAAACGGCAACGAATAAGGAAATTCTCGGTGATCCGCGCATTCGTGGACCATTCCCGATTCTATCGACGGCGTTCACGGAATCTGGTGAAGTGGATTATGAAGTCCTCGCTCGGCAAGCGCGTTTTGTTGATTGGTGTGATTGCCACGGCATGATTTGGCCGCAGTCCGGTGACAGCGTCGATTACCTTACGATGGAAGAGAAGCTGAAGGGAATGGAAGTGCTGGCTGAAACGATGAAGGGACGGAAATCTGCGTTGTGTCTTGGTGTTCAGGGGAAAAATACGGAGGAAATGCTTGTATACGCGCGGAAAGCGGAAGAGCTCGATGTGCCGGCCATTATTTCTCGTCCGCCGGATGAAGGAAAAACGGAAGATGACATGTATGAATACTGGCGTGCATTAGCGAAAATCGTGAAACGTCCCGTCATTATCCAGACTACCGGTGGAACGGCGTATAAAGGTCCAGCTCCTTCCGTAAAATTGCTAGTTCAGCTTGCGAAAGAGTCGGAGTTTTTCGGTTATGTGAAGGAAGAATCGAATCCCGTCATGCAGCGTATGCGTGAGTTAATTGCAGCGAAACCGACGATTAAGCGTGTGATGAGCGCGTGGGGTGGTTTCGGTTGGCTTCATCAGTGCCGACTTGGGACGGAAGGGCTGGTCACGGAGCGTTGCGCGTATTCCGACCTACTGGGAAAAATGTGGAACGCCTACGACGCTGGCGATTACATGACGGCATGTGATATGTTTAGCAAGCTGGAATTCATGTTGAATCTGAAGGAAACGATTCCTGGAAATCAGCTTCGAAGTTTCCATCTGTACGTATTACAGAAGCGTGGTGTGTTCAAAAACCGACTTTCGCGTAGTTCCTATCCGAAAAATGGGGTTCCGGACAAGTCAATTGTTTTCGACACGAAACTCTCGCAGTTCGAGACGGACGAAATTGATATGCGATTGGAATTCATTAAACCGAGCTTGAAACAGGGAACTTTTCCGGGATAATAAATGTCGGCACGTTTTAAGACGTAATGTACGATAAATTTAGGGGCGTCATTTTACGTTACTAAGATGCTACCGGAGAGACCGTAATATACTGAAATTTTAAGTGTGACTTGCGTATAAAAATGGGGAGGTAATGTGTTTTACATTGCCTCCCATGATTCATAGCTTTTCGGAATCGCCAATTGCTTTAGATGTCGAAATCGTCAGCTTGTCGAGCTGCCTCATGACGGAGACGTTTTTCATATTTTTTCTGTTTTATGTCGATTGACTTCCGATAATTCTCATATTCGACGGTCGTTTCTAGTTCCAGCGCACAATCCATTAACTCACGCCCACGGTCGAAATTCAGCTCATTGACGGCCGACTGTGCCTCAATGTAGAGTTTTTTCGCACGGGCAGTGTCCGTATTTCCGGAATAAATTCCCAGCGCGATGAGGATAAGAATAACGCCAGCGACGCTTCCGATTACTATCGGTGTATTATCTTTTCCGCGTGCAGAGGTTTTAGAAGTACTCTTTCCACCCGTGTTTTTACGACGTGCTGTGGGAGAAGTGGTGGTACGTGCTGATGTGGAAGTCGTACCGAAACCCGTTGCACCGAAATCCAGACCATTTTCTGGCTGTGAAATTGGCTCAGGCTGAACTTGTTGCTGAGACATTCCCAGTTGCTGAACCGACGTTATTTCTGGTTGTGGCTGAAATCCCGATACTCCTCTCAGAGCTGCGGTGTTGGGGTCCATTTCCGGCACCATTCCTGGCATGATTCCCGGTTGGGGCATTCCCAGTTGCTGAACCGACGTTATTTCTGGTTGTGGCTGAAATCCCGACACTCCTCTCAGAGCTGCGGTGTTGGGGTCCATTTCCGGCACCATTCCTGGCATGA
>JAUNAI010000043.1:14449-19495 GCA_030527705.1 Planctomycetia bacterium
TTCCCGGTTGGGGCATTCCCTGTGGTTGAACTGGAGCCATTCCCGGAGCCCCCCCCGGTATCATTCCCGGCATGAACATGTTCGGAGCCATTCCCTGCTGGGGTATTCCCGGCATCATTCCTGGTGCACTATTCATCTGCATTGCCTGAAATGTGGGGTCTGGGACCGCCTGCGGTGTGAGATTCTGCACATAATTCGGCATCCCAGCGGACATTCCACTAGGCATTGTACTCGCCATACCACTAGTTGCACTGCTAGTTGTACTACCTGTTGAGCCGTCATTCTCTGCGGAACGTTTCTCTAGAGTCACATTTTCTGATGCGTTTTTTTCCGCGACAGATTCATTGAGTAAACGCAGGAATTCATACTGTTTTCGTGCTTTTTCGTCTAGGAGACAGTCGCGCGCAGTTGTAATTTCAGACAGAATCTGTGTTATGGCTGTTTCATTTTCCGGAGTTTTTTGGGTTTCCAGCTGTTGAATCCGTTTCTGTGCCGCGTCGGTAATGATTGCGGAATCTTTTTCTTTCGGCTGAACACCAAGTAACGTATAATAATCCGGTCGGGATACACCCTGAATACCGAGAAATTGCTGATAATAGTTTTCCATAAAATATCCTTTAAACGATTCTTTATTTTGTAGTTATACTTCATTTTGTATACTTCCATTTTAAGTAAAAATTCAGAAAAAGTCAAGAGTCCGCCCCGGGAGAACACGAAATAATACAGATTTTCATGAGATTTTTCGGTAAATTTCACGAAATTTCCCTCCCCCCCTAGTATTAAATGAGAAAATAGGTTATAATACGTCTAAAATATTTTTACACCTGACGTACTATAGAATTCTGTTTACCGTCGTTTCGCGTTTAGGAACGATTACCGGAAGGACCTCCTTTCCCTGAATTTTAAAGTGTAATTGGTATATTTCCATTCCTATAGAAGGAGATGTTTTCATGAAAACTCGCCAAATCGTTAGCGGTATGATTTCCTGCGTCGTTCTGGCTGGAACCGCGATGTGCGTTTCTGCGGAAGAAGTTCGTCCGTGGCAGGTTAATACGATTGAATGGCTCTCGAAATTCTCGAAGCCGGTCGCTGTCGAAAATGCCGACGCGAAAACCGAAGATGAAATGAAACCGTACACCGAAGTTATCGCGGGTACGGAAATTACGTTCGACATGGTTCCGATTAAGAGTGGTACCTTCAAGATGGGTGCGACGGAAGCGGAGTTGGAAGAGTACGGCGTTGAAGAAGATGATTTTCTCGGCGTCAACAACGCGGCGGAAACTCCCCAGCGTGAAGTGAAAGTCGACGCGTTTTGGATGGGAAAATGTGAAGTAACTTGGGCGGAATATGAAGCTTGGTCTGCGCGTCTGGAGAAACAGATTCGTGAATCCGCTGGTTTCGCTGCTGGTGAACTTGAAACGGTTGCTGACGGCATGATTCGCCCGACCCCGCCGTATACCGACATGACTTTCGACATGGGTAAAGATAATTGTCCGGCCATAGCCATGTCTTTCTATGCTGCGCAGATGTACTGCAAGTGGCTCACCGCGAAGACTGGTCGTTACTATCGTCTGCCGACCGAAGCTGAGTGGGAATATGCTTGCCGTGCCGGTTCTGATACGCCGTACAGTTTCGGTGATGAAAACATTGATGATTATGCGTGGTACTATGACAATGCAGATGATAAATATCATGAAGTCGGTCAGAAAAAACCGAACGCGTGGGGTCTGTATGATATGCACGGTAATGTTCGTGAATGGTGCATGGACCAGTATCTCGTAAAAGGTTACGCCCAGATGGAAGAAGCTGGTGAAAACGATAATCCGTATATGAGTAAAGATGGTCGTAAACGTTATTCGACGGTTGCTCGTGGTGGTTCTTGGTACGATGATAAAGAAAACCTCCGTAGCGCCAGCCGTTTCGGTTCCAATAAATCTTGGAACCAGGATGACCCGCAGATTCCGAAAAGCATCTGGTATGAATCTTCCGCGAAAGAAGTTGGTTTCCGCGTCGTGCGTCCGCTGGCCGTTCCGACCGCTGAAGAAGCTGCCCAGTTCGAGCCGGATCCGGAAACTGCCGTTAAATATGGCAAGCTGAATGCGCGTCAGCAGAACTAAGTGAATATCACTGATTGCGTGAATTATATAGGTTTAATAAGCAGTGCTGGTTACGTGAATGGTGCTGGTTATAAAAAGCTATAAAAAACCGAATTCCCCTCTTTTCTGGAGGGGAATTTTTTTCGGTACACTATCACTGGGAGGTATTCACTGAAGGGTTACTTAGGTGGTGGATTTCACCTCCGTTTACGTTAAAATCTGAAAATCGGCAGAAAACCTGCCTGAAACAGTGCGAAATCACTTCATCATAAATGGAATTAATGCGTTTTTTTCCCTAAAACCGACTGTGTGAGGAAATCCACACTATACTCGAGAAAATTTAAACGAGTCGTGGAGAGAGTAAAATGGGGAATACATTTCCCTAAATTCGTGAAATTTCTCGATTTCTTGTGTGTATCAGTTGAAGGTCCCAAAATTTCTTGAATTTTTGGGTATATTCACTTTCATTCTTTTCCGGTTCCTTAAATTTCTAGAAGAAATCGGCGGTGAGACCTTTACAGAATTGCGAAAATAGTTTATAATAGACACGGATTCACTTTTTATACTTGATGTACGTAGGAAAATATATGTCAGAATACACGCGCGACGAAATTGCGGAAAAATACCTAGAAACGATTCCCTATTCTCTTTATCCGGTTCAGGAAGAGGCACTCTTGGCGTGGTTTTCTTCCGAGCAAGGCGTGCTGGTCTGTGCACCAACCGGGACGGGGAAGACGCTCATCGCAGAAGCGGCGGTTTATGAAGCGCTCGTGACGGGGCGACGCTGTTATTATACCACGCCGTTAATTGCGCTGACGGACCAGAAATTCCGTGAATTGCAGGAATCTGCCGAGCGTTGGGGATTTTCGGCGGACGATGTGGGTCTTGTGACGGGAAATCATAAAGTAAATCCCGGCGCGAAAGTTCTCGTCGTCGTGGCGGAAATTCTCTTTAATCGGCTTCTGCACCCGGAAGAATTCGACGATTTTCAGGACGTTCAGTCGGTCGTGATGGACGAATTTCATAATTTTAATGACCCGGAACGTGGAATCGTGTGGGAATTCTCGCTCGCGCTCCTTCCGCAGCATGTGCGACTTCTGCTTCTGTCTGCGACGGTGGGAAATGCCGTCCAGTTCGCGAATTGGCTCGATTATGAGCATCATCACCGGCTGGAAGTAGTTCAGAGCGACGACCGAAAAGTGCCGCTGGAGTTTCGGTGGGTCGGAGACCAGACGCTCGTCGAGCAGATTCAGTGGATGTGTCTCGGAAAAGAAGATGAACGGATGACGCCGTCACTTGTTTTCTGCTTTAATCGAGATGAATGCTGGCGCGTAGCGGAGGAAATTCGGGGAAAAGAGCTGATTCCACCAGAAACGAAATCGAAATTGGTTGCGGAGTTAAGCCGATTCGACTGGACGCACGGTGCGGGACCGAAATTGAAGCAGTTACTCATGCGCGGCGTGGGGGTACATCATGCGGGAATTCTGCCGAAATACCGACGGATTATCGAGTACCTTTTTCAGCAGAAATTACTGGCGGTCTGCACGTGTACGGAGACGCTTTCTGCGGGAATTAACCTGCCGGCGCGGTCGGTTGTTCTGCCAAGTATTATGAAGGGACCAGCCGGAAAACAGACGCTCCTGGACCCCGGAAGCGCGCATCAGATTTTCGGTCGCGCAGGTCGTCCGCAGTTCGACTCGCACGGGTACGTTTTTGCGGTCGCGCCGGAAGATGACGTGATGATTTTACGTTGGCAGGAGAAGTTTAACCGACTGCCGGCAGACTCGAAAGACCCGAAAATTTTGGCAGAAAAAAAGGCGCTGAAGAAGAAACAGCCGAAACGAAATCCGAATTTACAGTACTGGACCGAGCAGCAATTTATGAAGCTGAAAAACGCGCCGGCGGGGAATCTGGAAAGTCACGGACTTGTCCCGTGGCGACTTCTGGCGTACATGCTGAAAGCGTCTCCGGAAGTGACGCAATTACGGGAACTTGTTAAAAAACGGCTTCTTTTCGGTCGCCGACTGGAGAACGCACAGAAGGATTTAGACCGCATGTTGGGCACGCTCTGGAGTGGTGGTTTCGTGACGCTCGACCCGCTCCCACCGGCGGAGTGGTTCCCGTCTTTACCACGTCCTGAACAGAAATCGACGGGCGTGACTGGAATGACGGAACCGGAAGTAAAACCAGAAATAAAGCCGGAAATAGAAGCTGTTTCGGAGCCTGAAAATACGGAAAATACAGAAAATGCTGAGAAAACGGCGGTAATTCTTCAGAATTCCAGTGCGAAAATGAAGGGGACACCGAGTCTGGAAATGTGGAAAGCGACGCGAGGAAAATCAGCTGACGCGCCGACGATTAAGGTTCCGCCAGTCGCGAAAAAACACGTTGCGAAACCGAAACAGACCGGTTTCGGAGCCGGGATTCTGGACGATTTCCCGGACGGAACGGTCACGGAGCCAGAAAAAACGGCGACACGGACGATTTCTCTACTTGATTTCGGCAAGAAGTCGGAAAATGGGAAGAAAAATAGTGGGGAAAATGAGCGTGAAAACGGTTTCGGAAGCGCGAAAAAAGCTGACGCGGGCGCGTTCCATTACGAAAAATCCTCCTCCGGTTTCGGTATGGGACTACTCGACGACAGCACACCAGAGGTGATAGAAACGGTGAAAAATCTGGAAGTGGTGAAGGAGCCGGAGACGGTGAAGGTGTTGGATCTGCAGAAAGAGCCGGAAAACATGGAGCCGGAGATGGTGAAAGAGCTGGAGACGGTGAAAGAATCGGAAATGCCGGTCGGAAACCTGCTGGCGGGATTGACGCTTGGTGGTGGAATCTCTCAGCCCGTTCGTTCTCGTGACATGAAAGGGGGAAAGAAATCTGCGTCGAAAACTGAAGTAAAAACGGAAAGTATGTCAGGAGGTAAGCCAGAAAGTAAGGCTGAGAGTAAGGC
>JAUNAI010000351.1 GCA_030527705.1 Planctomycetia bacterium
ACACCAGCCAGGGAAAAAAATACGAGGAAAAAGAACAGGAATGGGATACGTAACAGTTTCATATTTTTCTCCTTGATTATAGCTTCCCTCTATTGGGGTAACATGATTGTATCGTAAAACACAAAAACCTTCAGGCAGGGGGAGGCTTTTTAATCGCGTTCTACGAACGCTTGCTTTTCGGGTTTTTGTTTGGTTTTTCAGGTGTTATTTGGGGAGTTATTTCGTTGCAGGATTCATTCTAAAAGCGTCTGGATTCTCGCAAATTGCCACGTCTGTCGGCGTAAGTGTTCTCCCACCTCTGGGTTTTATATGAAAGACGTGTTCCCCTTTTTTCAGCGTAAATGGACGATTCGGGTCACCATGGAAAACTGCACTTGCCACACTCCGCCACACGGTATCTCCTGCAGTTCTTGGCGTCAGCGAGATTCTCTTCATCGGTTCCCCACCGTCCAGTGAGAGGGAATCCCACATACAGTCCTCCCCTTTTCCGAACGCGAAGAGCCAGTAATCCCCGTCACGCGGTACGTCGAATTTCAGCGTAACACTCCCATCAGCCTCCTTCTGAATCTCCCCGAAAACCGCCCCTTTTCGGTCTTTTTTCGCCAAGACGGTATCCCCACAGGAATCCACTGTCACGGAAATCGGACGAGAAAGCCCCGTCGGCGTCCGCACGGAAAATGCCGAGCAGTTCCGACGCGCATTCACGATTCCCGCCGTCCTCGCCCGCACGGTGAGCGTCACGGTTTCTCCCGGCTTCAGCGTCCCCGATTCCGGCGTTACGGTGAAAAATCCCGCTCCTTTCGGCTGGACAATCTGGAACGTCACCGCCTCGGTAAGGCTCTCCGTAGCGCGTATTTCGACGCTCTGTGACGTGTAACCGGTGTGGTTTCCGGTCTCCTTTCCTGTTTCTTTCGCGTTCTGATACTCTAAAAAGATGTGATACTTATCCGTCGTGAACGGCGCGGGACGGAACGGCAACGCGGTAATCTCCGTGTCGGAAACGAGAGCGCCCATGTCTGGTTTTTCCATCGGCAGAACGTTCGGCACCGCCACACCTGCTGATTTTCCGGGAGAATCCTCCGCCAGTATGTAGTCCCCCGCCTGTGCGTTACGGAAAACCGGCACCGCCACCACCGCGTGCGCTTCCGTTTTGGGATTCTGACGCTGTAGGTCGCGTAACGCTTTTTCGGCTCCCGGCGCGTAAAGATTCCAGTCGAAATCACTCCGCATGTTTCGGAAAAAGTCACCTGAAATGGTACTGTTCCCCGTTTGCGCTAGATTATTCCGCGCATAAGCCTTAAACGGTCGTGTTTCCGCGAGCATTTCGTACTCCGTCTTGTTCCCGCCGGGGCTACTGAACGCCATCGTGTGACCGAGAATCGTGTTCGAGAGGAAATAGGTCGGCCCCGCACCGATATTCTGGTAGTTATTCTTAAAACCGACACCGATAAATCCGTAAACGTCCCCGGGATTACAGAAAAGGTTATGATACAGATAAGACGGACCGCGTTTACACGGAGCGGTACTCACACCACAGAGATGACCTTCCGTCCGATTCATGAAGAAGCGACAGTTTACCTGCCCGCCGTCGAGTTCCATACCGTCATCGTTCCCGAAAGCGAGATAATTCCCGGATATTTCCGCGTCACGTCGGACGCTCCCCCAGTTACTTCCGTTCCCGTACCCCTCAATCGTGTCATTCCAGCGGTGTAGGTCGGAGCCAATAAAGTCATTCCAACGGATACAGACACTCGTCGAATCGCCGACGAAAACCGCGTTGGGACCAGCCGGGTGTGAGTAAAACCAGCTATTCGCCGTTCCGCGTGGGTCGTGAATGAAACAGCGTTCCACCAGAACCGCATGAGAGCCATGAAGACGGATGCCGGAGTCGTTATTCAGTCCGTGATGGTCGTCGCCGGGAAGGTAAAATTTACCGTCTAAATCGGGACGCTGAACCCCGATTCTCCCGAAACCGGAGATGTCGCAGTTCAGAACTCGGACGTGTTCCGCATCCTCAATCAGGATTCCATGCCGTTTCCCACCGCGTATCGTCAGACCGTCGAGAATGACGTATTTTGCACCGCTGAGATTCACCGCCACGTCGCTTTCCTCGCCCGCGTCGAGAATGAAACCGGGTTTTACCGTGTAGCGGACGTAACCATCCTCCTCGGACCCCATTTCCGTCGGCTTAAAGGGAAAGCCGCAGTTCTCCGCGTCAATCACGACTGTTTTCTGAATCTTAACGTTCCCCGTCTCCGTCCTGAATGTCCCGGTATAAACCATATTCTCACCGTCGTTCAGGCTCTTCCCGTTCTCCGTGACCGTGAGACGGTACTCATACACCGTCCCTTCCTCCAGCTTCATCAGCGAGCCACGCAGACAGCGTTCTTCCGCGATATACGGCGGTTCGAGAGCCGGAAGCCACGGGTTTTTACGCTCTTTTACCGACTTTCGGTACTCTAGTTCCGCCTGAATTTCCGTGTCGGATTCTGCCGTGCAGTGGTGAAGATAAACACTCGCCACCTCGAAACCCGGTACGACTTCCACGGTTGGTTTCGGTGGCTGGAACTCGACGTTTTCCGGTCGCGCTTTCCCAAAATAAATCTCGGAGCACCGCACACGCTCACCGTGAAATTTCTGTCGCCCGTCGAAAAGGATACTCAACACGATTCTGTCCGCGTCGGCATACGGAAACCGAGCCACACACCGGTCACGGAGGTAACGATTTCTTGGGGAAACGTGCTCACCGACCAACTTCCCGTCCCGGAACTGCTCGACCTTCACACCACCGAAATGGACGAAATCCGCCTCGATAACGGCTGAAAATTCCACATCCTCCCCGCTCTTGAACATCGTGGGTGTAACCGTCATGCTCTGGGAGAAAAGAATATCCTTCCCTCTTTCAGAAAAACGTTCCGATTCACTGGAGGATAAATCCGCCCGAAAACCCGTCTCTGGAGCGTCCGAGTTCAGAGGTGACACCGACCCACGACCACTGGTAAACGCCCACTCTCCGAGCGTTCCCGGCTTAACCGTTTCAAGTTTCAGATTCTTGAACTCTGCAACCGTTCCGACCGGGCAACTCGTCGACATTCGGCAGATAACCTGAATCTCGTCCGCGTCCTCCGTCGAGAAGCGTATCCGTACACGTGTCGGCTTTCCTCGGCAACTGTCGGAGCCTAGACGCTTGATTTCACGGTGATTCTTATAAAACTTGACCGCCAGATACCCTGACCGATAAACGTCAGACGTGATTAACCCGGTGAGCATGAGTTCTACAGGTCCGTTTTCGATTTTGATGGTCTGGCTGAATGCGGAGTGATTTTTGTGCGACTTAATAAGCGTCAGCCTTACGCCGTCAGGAATCGGCTCACAACGCGTCATTCCGTCACTCTCCCACCCTTCTGGAAGCCCACGCTGTGCGTCGAGTTTCTGAAAGTTAGCGTTCCGCAACTTGATTTCCGTTTCCGAAAAGCACGGAATACAATTCATGAACAGGACACAAAAAAATAACCCAAAAACGGTATTTCTCATAAATCACCTCAGTCAGATTTTAGGATGTGTTTAGAGGAGGCTGGGGGGCGGCTAAACACACTACGCAAGATTCCACCCTTCGGGAGGAACTTGTTACACGAAATGTCATTACGGTTCGTGAGAGAAACCATTTTTGCAAAATAGGTTTCTCCCAGACCCTCTTCCAAAAA
>JAUNAI010000352.1 GCA_030527705.1 Planctomycetia bacterium
TTTAATTTGGTCGAATACTCCGGCTAATGCTTTGTATTCGGCGGTAACTCTGTCTGTTTCGGCATTCAGACCCGTCAGAATGACGCGGAATCCGTTCTCGGTTACTGGATTAATGGAATGTATGTCCCCGCCAGTCAGGTTCAGCACCGAAAAGCGAACGTTGACCGTGTCGTACCACGTGGCATCCCACTTTTTTACCCTGTCCGGAAGAATCTGCGTCGTGCGGAAAAGCTGCTGCGGAACATGAGCGTCGTCGCGGAAATTCAGTCAGCAATTGCGATTATTCGGAAACATAACGCCGGCTCGCGTCTTGGAATCGAAAATTTCGTCACTTCCAACGTCGATGCGAACGTCTCAGCGCCCGACGGTCGTAGCCGATTTTTCCGTCAGTATACTCCCGGAACGATTCTCGACACGTCCGCTGGAATTGATTATCAGTTTCCTGTCGCAGCCGTGGACGCAAGTCGTTATATTCTAGTACTGCAGGCAGAACTGCGTGCAATTGCGAGTCGGCTGGTCATGCCGGAATTTATGCTGACGAGTGATGCGAGTAACGCGAATTATTCCTCCACGATGATTGCTGAGGGACCCGCAGTCCGGATGTTCGAGCGTCTCCAGCATGAGATGATTTCAGAAGACTTACGCCTGATGAAGCGTGTCCTTTTCAACGCAGTGACGGCACAAAAATTACCACCGGAAGTCCTGACCGCACTCCGTGTACAGAGCATTCCGCCGAAACTCTCCGTACGTGATCGACTCGCAGAAATTCAGGCAGACCGAATTCTGGTGGAACTTGGTGCGATGAGTAAAGATGAACTCCGTGTCCGTTACAGCACTGTACAGATTAACAAGTGATTTATGTTCCGTCTGGAAAAATTTTCATTTTGTGTCATAATATAGACAACTTGCGCAAGATAAATAAGGCGAATTTTAGGTAAAATCGCTATAAACATTTTAAATAAAAAAACAAACACATTTTCCCTCGATACAGATTTTTACTTCGTGCGGGGGCTAAATGAAATAGAATATCGAAAGGAATCCAAACATGACGAAATCCAATTCCGTTTCCGCATCTTCAGAAAAAGTGGTTTCCACTTCTGATGAAATCCCGGTTTACGTTGCCAGTACACGTGAAAATCCGACGAATCAGAAACGCATTCTCATTCTTCAGGACGCTCTGAAAGATCTTTTACCTTCCGTTCTGAATCAGCAATTTTATGGAGAAGCGACGCTGACATTTAAGGTACAAGACGGAATTATTCAGACGATACGCACGAACGTGGGAAAGTCTCACGAGATGAGCTGATACTCCGAAAGGGGGGCTGAAACCCTCTCAGTCTTCCCTATTTAAAGCCTCCTCTTTTATGGGAGGTACCGTGATCGCGGGGGAGGGGGAAAGTCTTCAAGAAACTCAATTATTAACGATTATTCATGAAGTTATCCTAACTCCTCCGGCACTCCACGCCATCTTCCCTAAAAGGGGAGGCCTTTATTAACCCTATTTTCAAGGAACCAATTATGTCCAATACTTCAACCACACTGCTTTCCGCGTCACTTCTGGAGTACGCACAGGCGGGGAATAGCACGCGACTAGATCGAGAACGTGGTCTTCTGACTGGCGTTAAGATTCTCGGTCTTTCATCACTCAACTCGCGGAAATACGCTCCTTCCGCTCTTCAAAACGCACAGTCGTTATACGAAAATGCGAAAGTGAACGTCAATCATCCCGACACGCCATGTACTCCGCGCGACTATCAGGACCGTATCGGCAGCATCCGAAATGTTCATTATCGTGAAAATGATGGACTTTATGCAGACTTTCATTTTAATCCACATCACCCGCTTGCGGAGCAATTCATGTGGGATGCGGAACACGCTCCGGAAAATGTCGGTTTTTCTCACAACATTCTTGCGCGTACCGCACCGCAGCAGGACGGTACATTACTCGTTGAGGAAATTACGAAAGTACGCAGCGTCGATCTCGTTGCCGACCCTGCTACCACGCATGGACTGTTCGAGTCGCAGAACCCACAAAATACTCCTAAAACGCAACTTTCTGAGAATTTTCCATCAGATTTCCCAGTAAGTTCTCCGGTAAATTCTCCGGTTTCCTCGGTAAGTTCCCCGACAGAAAGCGTCTCTTCCGCGAGCGTTTCCGAAAGTAATTTCCCGAAAAATTCAGTTCCTCAAGAAGTACTTCTCACGGAAGCGCTTCAGCAGGAAATTCGGACACTTCAGGAAGACCTTCACGCTCTGCGCGACCAGTTTCGACAACTTCTGCAACACACGCACCAGCCGACAGAGCCGGTCTCGCACATTCCGGAGAAATACCAGCGTGACACGCATTTTTCCACGGAGGATTTCGTGAAATGTCTCCGAAAGTGACCACAATTTTAGGAAATTCATGATTAATGGACTTTTATCCCGGATATTTCATATCCCACGGATTTCACGGAAAACCAAAGATTATAAATCTCCCACAGATTCCACAGACTTTCACAGATTTTAAATATTTATGATAACTTAAAATCTGTCAGTGAAATCTGTCTATTCTGTGAGAAGTTCAGAAAAATACAAAATCCTAAAACACAAGAAACATGGTGACTTAAATCATTTTCATTTCCCAATATTTCACTCTTTCTGTGAAAATCTGTGAGATCTGTGGGAGATTTAATGATTATTTTTCGGGTTAAAATACCCTGCGTTAATTTAACGTTTCCTCAAAGTTTATGGTTTTATTTCGCATTTTACAATATTTTTTTTATTATTTTATTCCAACCATCCTACAATTTAAGGAGTTTATCATGACCAATCGTATGAACTGGAAATGGGGCGACACGACACCGATTTGCGCGAAACCGCTTGCCTCAGCAGAAATCCACATCGGCGACCTTCTCTGGATTGACACGGACGGAAAAGCCCAGCCAGCCTCGACATTCGCGAAAAATACCGACCTTTCCGGCACGCAGACCGCCTTCACACAGAAATTTCTCGGAGTCGCTATGCAGACTAGCCCCGTTGGCGCTACGAATCCGATTCGTGTCGCCACAACCGGGACTTTCGAGTTCCGCGACGACACCGCCAGTTCCGTCACGGAAACCCTCGGAACTTTTGTCGGCCCGAATCTGAACACGGCAGCAACCGCCCTGAAAACCGACTCCGTCGTCGCGGTGACTTCCTCCATAAACGGAATCGGGCGAATCGTCCATCTTGAAAACGTTCCGGCGGGAAAAGCGTACGTTGCGATTCTCTCGACGGTGATTAACGGTGGTCTCCCGGCTTCCGACCCGTCGCACACGAAAGCGTAAAAAGAAAACAAGAGAACAAAAACAAAAAAATAGCAAGCGTTCGTAGAACGCGATTAAAAGGTTTTTTGAAGGGGAGTGTGAGGGGAAACTATTTTGCAAAAATGTTTCCTCCTCACCACCGTCACCCCGCGACGGGTAGCCGATTCCTCTCGACAGGGTGGAACTCGGCGTACTGGGTTTACCCTAAAACCTTATCTGCCTCCCCTTTTAGCCTGAAAATTTCATACCTAAAAAGGTAAAACATGTTAAAATAACACAGTGTATTTTAACGCGGAAACAAAAATCATTAAATCTCCCACGGATCTCACAGACTTTCACAGAAAGGAGTGAGATTTCAGGAAATGAAAATGATTTAGGACACCAAGTTTTTTG
>JAUNAI010000353.1 GCA_030527705.1 Planctomycetia bacterium
TGTTGTTTGCGATAAGTTTTGATTTTTTAAGGGGGTTAGTGTGAACAGCCCCTAGAAAAAAAGGAATATCTATAAAAATATAAGAGAAATTAGGAACACCGTTGTGACGTGGATTTTTCTTGTATTTTTAATACCGACACTCGTTTTTTAAGCCTGTAGAAGACAAAAAAACGGAGAAAATAAAAACAGTTCAGGTAGCCTCACCATTTCTTTATTATAGGCTATCTGAACTGTTACTATATTATAAAGCCAGAATTTATTTCGTGCGGAAATCTTGCCCCACACGGAACTCACGAACAGTCCCAGAGTCCGGGTCGAAAGCGCGGACAATGATTCTCATACCGGGCATGAACGCCGTTGTCGGAGGACGGTAATAGGAATCGCTTCCATTCGGGCGGAAGTAATTTCCATTAGAATACGCGACTTCATTGTTATGCATCCCCAGCGCAGATGAGGTTGAACCGTTATCCGAGCCGATGTAAGAAAGCGTCGAGCCGGTATCATAATAAATCGTCCCTCCCGTCATGGACAGGTCCGCATTCGCGTAACGGAGCGTTTTTCCTTCATAATAAGTGTTGGAACGGGTTTCCGGCAGGTCACAGTACTCTTCCTTCTGCGGGTCCCACACCTGAATGCGGAAATTAATCACATTCGGTAATACCATACAATTCGCAAGTTGTTTTCCCAACGTCGTGGACGGAAGCTGATTATTCCGGGTTACTTCACAGTAATTCCAGAGGAAACTGCGTGAGTTACTGTGGTTCATCATAAGCCGATTATTCAAGTCACCCAGCAGAGCGGGAGAAATCATACGCACTGTCGGAAGCTGTGAGGAAATATAACTGTTATTCGTTCCGTTCCCGGTACCGAAATAGTTGGCCGCCTGTTCCGGTGCGTTCACAAACGGCACGACAACCCGATAAAGGTCATTCCGAAACACGAACCACACCACCTCCGCGTAGGGTGTCTGAATAGTACGGTTACCATTATTCGAATACGGATCAATAAAAGTAAACGGGTTTTCTCTGTTAAAAACCGTAAAAGCAGCGAAATCGTAAACGCCTTTATTCACAATTTCCGTATCAACCAGATTAATCGTCGTCCCACCGTTTCCACGCTGAAGTTTCAAGTTGTCCGTGGCATTCGCAGTAATTCGCCCCAAAGACAAATACCCATCATCCATCTGAACTGGTCGCGGTGCCCGTGGCGTCACAGAAATGTGCGAGAGGTCCTGCTGAAGTAACATCTGCGCACTTCGGCAACGATTCTGCAAGTCAATCAGAACCCGCGTTTCCGCAAAACTCTCATTCACCATCGCAATAATCTTAATCAGCCCCACGAGCAACATCAGCCCCAGTCCCGTTGCGAGCATAAGCTCAATCAGCGTGAAACCACGACGAGTATGAAAGCGTCGTTCAGAATGGTATGTTTTCATATTTGCGTCCGTAAATTGTTATAATATGTTATTATTTTTTAATGACTGTTCCAGCTCACTCAGCCACTGTGGCGTATAATTCCCCTGCGGAATCAGAATTCCGTTCCGCCAGATGGCAACCAACTGGAAACCATTTCGATTATCATATAATTTAGTCTCATCACACCACGGCAGGAGGGCGATTAAGTCGGAAAACCGTTTCTGAAAACGGCGCGTAACGTCTTTCTCCGGGATAGAATGCCCACCGAGACGTACCCGATTTTCGATTCTCTGGAGGCTTTCCGTGAGCGAATCGAGCGCAACATTATGCAAAAAAACCTGAAAATCCGCCTGCTTCGCCTTTCGGGCAGTTTCCCGTGGCTGACGCCCTGCGAGCGTCGTTTCCTGCGTGAAACTAAGTTTCCAGTCAAGACACCGCTGAATCTGTTGTAATGCAACTTTTCCAGCCGAAACCCGTCCAATTCCCAACTCCGCCACAAGTCGGTCCGTGTCGATAAACCGTCCCAGTGTATTAGTCTGAGCAAGTAATAAGCCAGCCAAACTGCTTTTACCGACACCGTCTACTCCAGCAATTAGAGTATATATTGACATTTTACCAGAAAACTCCGTTTCTTTCAAGGAAAACCGCCGATATTTTTTCACTTTTTTTCGACTTTTTCCCTTTTTTTCTTAAAATTGTCAGAATTATTACGCAAAATCTCGCTAATCGGTTCCCTTTTTACAGATTTTTGAGAAAATTTCGTTGGTGGACCTTGAAGAATTCCGGAAAAATTGTAAAATAGAGAAGATATTTATATCGATATTTATATTCTGTGTGACTTTTTCGTGGGAGGTTTCCTATGGCGTTGAATATTTCCTGGTTTGATAGTTCCCGAGATGATATTTCGGCTCAGATGACGGCGTTGCGCAAGTTGCTCTCTCCCCGTGGCGATGTCGTTTCAGAAGCGGGACAGAAGAAGACGATCGAGATTTTCGGCGAACCGCTCTCTCCGCAGCAGGTTGTTGCGAAAATCTGTCATGATGTAGACGAAAAAGGTCTGGAAGCGGTTCTGGATTATTCGCGTCGAATTGACGGAGCGAACATGAAACCAGAAGACCTCCGTGTGCCTCTTGAGGAACTGGAAAACGCCCACCGGAACGCCTCACCGGAATTACTCGCGGCGGTACGGAATATTAAACAGAATATCGTGGAGTTTCAGACTGCACTTCTTCCTGAAGATGTAACAGTCATGCGAAATGGAGGCTTTCTCCGTCAGCGTTATCGTCCGATGAAGCGTATCGGAATCTGTGTCCCTGGTGGTGCGGCGGCATATCCCTCGACGGTTCTCATGACGGCGGTCCCTGCGATGGTGGCAGGTGTGGAAGAAATCGCGGTTGTCGCTCCTCCAACGGCAAATGGCGCATATAATCAGGACATGTTGGCGACGTGCTACGAAATCGGCGTCCGGGAAGTTTACCGTGTCGGTGGTGCTCAGGCAGTCGCAGCAATGGCGTATGGCGTAGAAGGACTTCCGCGTGTCGATAAAATCGTCGGTCCCGGAAACCTGTTCGTCGCGCTGGCGAAAAAACTGGTTTACGGTGAAGTGGATATCGACTCGATTGCTGGTCCGAGCGAGGTCGTCGTGATTGTTGACCACACGACGGATACCCGTTACACCGCTCTGGACCTTATCGCTCAGGCGGAACACTCACCCGGCGCAAGTATCCTGATTGGCTATGAACGTGAAGTTCTGGAAAACGCAGTCGCGACGCTTGATGAAGAACTGAACAAGTTGGAACGTGGGAATCTTGCACGGACGGCATTGGAAACCTACGGCGCCATCATTCTGGCGAAAGACGAAGCAGAAGTCTGCGAGTTGACCGACCAGATTGCACCAGAGCACCTCCATATTGCAACCGATTCGGCAGAGACATTGGAAGACCAAATTCACAACGCCGGAGCAGTATTTCTCGGCAACTTCACACCAGTAGCGGTCGGTGACTACGCGGCTGGTCCATCCCACGTCCTCCCGACGAGCGGAACTGCCCGATTCGCGCATGGTCTGTGCGCCAATGACTTTCTCCGTTCCCACAGTGTCCTCCATTTTGACCGTGTCGGCTTGACTGCGATGGCAGAAGACATCCGTATTTTAGCGACGAAAGAAGGACTCACTGCTCACCGTCAAAGCGTTGTGGAACGTGTAGAATAAACACGAGTCAACACACAATTCATTCAGTGTCTCATTCAGT
>JAUNAI010000354.1 GCA_030527705.1 Planctomycetia bacterium
TAAAAAATAAAATACACGACACAGTCGTTAAAAGTTTTTAAACGTTTTCGATCCGACGTAGTCTAAATATTTCACTTCACCATCATTATGCGTTGTGAAAAATTACTTACGTCAAGATCCCCCTATATAATTTAAACATTCTAGGGGCTGAAGAGGAACAGATCACAAATATCCCCCTATATTCACTGCTCACAGACATAAACTCTCTACGGATAATAATTTTTTCTGCGAAATACAGTGAAATTTTCATAAAATGTTTAGGCAATTCCTCTTCATTTTTATCGTAATTGATTTCGTCGCAAAAGTCAAGCATTTCCCCAAAAAATTATGAGAAAAATGGAGAATTTCCTGAAATTTCATGGAAAATGAATACAAAACAGACGTGATATCCTCCAAAAATATCAGTCTAACGGCGTTTTTCCGGGTTCACCAGGGATTTCGCGGACATAACGTGGGACGGCGAAGCCGGGAAGACGGGAACGGAGATCAGTTATCAATTTTCGGCCAGTTTCCTCACTAACCTCAAAATGCGACGCTCCTGCCACGCGGTCCAACTGATGAAGATAATATGGAATAATATGATATTCCGAAAGTTTCTCATATAATTCCGCGAGAATTTCTACATCATCATTCACTCCTCGCAAGAGAACCCCCTGTTGTAAAAGCGTAACACCTGCCCGATGCAGAGCGATCGCAGACGCAAGCATTTCCGGTGATAATTCGTCTGGATGGTTCACGTGAAGGACAAAATAGAGAGGTTTTGATGACTTTTTGGAAAAATTTTTTAAAAATTCCAAAAAATTTTCGGAAATTTTTTCGGGTGAAAACACCAGTGCGCGAGTGTGTACTCGAATCCTTTTTATGTGTTCAATATTCTTTATTTGTTCCAGTAACCAGAAGAAAAGTCCGTCCTCGAGCGTCAGTGGGTCACCACCGGAGAGAATAATTTCATGAATAGAAGTATCGTTAGATAGCTGAAATAACGGAGTTTCATAATGTTCCGGCCGTAAATTTTTTGATGGAAAATTCGTGCGCAAATGCCGACGAAAACAAAATCTACAATTTCCAAAACATTCTGTCGCAGTCATGAGTAAAGCTCGACCAGAATACTTCTGAAGAAGGAAAATTGGCGAGAAATTTTTTGCCACGGGGGCTTGTTCTTTAAGCGGATTCGTAGTAAAATAGACGTTTTCCAGAAGCTCTTCCTCGGACGGCAACACTTGTTTCCGTAATGCTCCGTCACGGGCGGTCATCGCACATTTCGTAAAGTGTTGCGAAACTTCCATTGGATATCCCGTCGCGGCCTCGAGACGCTTCACCTCCGCACCCTGTTCCGAATTCAACTCCCACGCAGAAAGAATCATGTCCGGCGTTGGTTTCATTTCGGAAAACGGACCAGATCGTTTTTCCATCGGTTTCTCGGAAAGTGTATCAGCCTGCGTATCCGTTCGCGTGTCGATTTTATCGGAGTCAGTTACGGAAAACATGTTGGAAGGCATATCGGAGGACTTTTTCGGAAAATTCATAATGATACAAAATTTATCTGATTCTACTTGAAATTTCAAGGAAGGGTGATTCCTTCCGATAGTCGTTTCAGCAACGCGAAACGATGAAAAACGGATTTTACAGTGCGTCGGATATAAAAAGTTTATTTTACCCTGTCGATAAATTATCGGGTATTTTTCGCGGAAAACGTTTCCCGCGAGACGCTCTTCGTTATTTATCGGCAAAAAACTCATTTATTTACACAGGAAGGACGAAAACGTGGTTAGTATTAACACCAGCGATTTCCGTAAAGGACTGAAGGTCCAGCTCGAAGGCGACCCCTTTATCATGATCGAGTGCCAATTTGTGAAACCTGGCAAAGGTCAGGCACTCTATAAGTGCAAACTCCGCAACCTCCTGCGCGGGACGGTTCTTGAACGTACTTGGAAGAGTGGCGACTCCATCGAATCTGCCGACATCGCGGAAATTAAAGCGCAGTATCTCTATCGCAACGGCGACGCTTACGTCTTCATGGATGTGGAATCGTATGAACAGTACGAACTTTCTTCGGAAATTGTCGATGATGGCTGGAAGTATCTGAAAGAAGAAATGAAGTGCGATGTGCTTCTGTACAATGATAACCCGATTGGAATTACGCCACCGAATCATGTGGTTCTGCTCGTTACTCATGCTGACCCGGCTGTCCGTGGCAATACGGCAACGAACGTCACGAAAAACGCGACCGTCGAAACTAATGCGGAATTCATCGTCCCGAACTTCATCGAAGAAGGCGATAAAATCCGTATAGACACTCGTACCGGTGAATATATTGAACGCGTAAAAGAGTAATTTCTCTGTTAAATACCCCAAAAATCCGTTTTGCCGACTATCGTTTTTGGCGGTAGTTGGCAAGACTTAAGGGGATTTTATGCTTATTCCTCGCAAACTTACGAAATCTGCCATATTCACCATAAAGAAAGATCTGAGCCCTAAAACATATTCTATTTCTCAAAATTTAATTAGAGCATACTGAAGTAATTCTGATTCCCATGTAGTAATTCTGATTACTCTGAGGTAGTCCTCGTGCTGGAATAAAGAATTACTTATAGAATTAGCAGACTTATAGAGACGATATATTACTTCCATTGACCATGATATTTTGTGTAGAAGTAGGAGCTTAGAGAATGTTTTTCTGAAAAAAATCTTAAGAATTGCATTAAAATCAGCCTTTCCCTCTTGACGAACTGCAAAAATCTGCTATAATCACAAAATCCATCGTAATACGGCTAGCGAGGAATGGAATGTGTTTTGCCGATTAACTGAACGTCGGACGCTATGGGCGAAAGAATGTCTGTCTGATGTGACTCTATTTTAGAGGGAGAATAAAAATGTCGTCACTTTTGGTCAAAGATCTGATTGATGCTGGTGTGCACTATGGTCACCGTGCGTGTCGTTGGAACCCGAAGATGCGTCCGTATATCTACGGTCGTCACAACCAGATTCACGTCATCAACGTGCGTGAAACCCTGCGTGGTCTGTTCCGTGCTCGTAAATATCTCCAGCAGGTTGTCGCGGCTGGTAGCCTTGTGCTCTTCGTCGGAACGAAACGTCAGGCGACCGAAATCATCGAACGTCAGGCGACCATGTGTGGTATGCCATTCGTGAGTGAACGTTGGCTGGGTGGTACGCTCACCAACTTCCGTACCGTTACGAAACGTTTGGAACGTCTGACCGAACTGGAAGCATTGCGCGCGAGCGATGAATTCGCCCAGTACTCCAAGAAAATGCAGTCTAGCCTGAACCGTGAATATCGTAAGATGTACCGCAACCTGAACGGTCTTCGTACGCTCAACCGTATTCCGGAAGTGCTCGTGATTGTTGACCCGAAAAAAGAAAAGAACGCCGTCGCGGAAGCTCGTAAAATGAACGTCACAACCATCGCGTTGATTGACACGAACTGCGACCCCGACTTGATCGACCTGCCGATTCCTGGCAACGACGACAGTATCCGTTCCATCGACCTGATTATCGGTTACCTTGCGGATTCCATCAAAGAAGAAAAGGACCAGCTCGAAGGTAAATCCTCTGAAGCTGCCGAGTGATAAATTATAACCTCCCCTATTAGGGGAGGTGTCACCGAAGGTGACGGAGGGGTTGGGGTTACTTCATTAATAAC
>JAUNAI010000355.1 GCA_030527705.1 Planctomycetia bacterium
GTTATCTCCTTTACCTGAAAAACTCCAAAACGGCTGAAAATAACGGTGACGCTCAGGAAATTGCGCAGAGCGATGATATTCAGGGTAATCTGAACGCGGATAATTCAGCAAATGTCGGTAATTCTGACGCTTTTATGGCGGGAAATATGGACGAAATTGTCAAGGCAGTTGACGCGGACTATCAGGTTCCGAATTTTGACGCAGTACGCCAGTCGCTGACGGAACTGAATTTTATTCATGCGCGCAATCAACTGCTTGACATCGAGAAAATGTCGCTTTCTCCGAAAAACAAGGAACGTCTCGGTCGGCTTCAGAAAGTCGTTCAATACTCTTCTGATTTCCATACTCAGATGAATGATATGGTTCTGAAACTCACACCGCCAGTTGAACTGTGTGACGGAGAATACGGCCTTGTCGAAGTAAAAGAAATTGAGGACGAAGATTACGTCGACGGTGCGGAAATAAAAGTAAAGAAAACGCGCGTTGTTATCCGAATCAATGGAAAAAACGTTCGTTTTATGATGTCCAGTCCGAAAAAACAGGGAAATAACCTGTATGACATTCTGTACCGTCACCGTTTCGCTGCCATGACCGAAGCTGGCAATATGAATCCGGCTCTTGGTTACGCAGTTCTTGAACTCATCACAGCTGACGGTGATGATGAGACAGCACTTAAATTATTAAATACAGTCTCGCAAAAAGGCACGGATGAACAGAAGGTCACGGTTCGGCAGATTTATGACGAATTTAATATTAACGGCTTAGGTGCGATGACAGACATCGCGGCGGCTGAAGAACAGGCGGAAAATGCGGACAGTGAGAAAGTCGCTGAAAATGCGAAAGAAGCTGAAACCCTCGAAGAGGCAGACACTAAAAAAGAGACCGCAAAAGCTACGGATAATGAAGCTCTCAAGGAAACGGAAAAAGCAGTTTCTGAATTCAAGATTCCGGAGGCAGAAGACGCGGACGCGAAAGGAAAAGTTTCTAAAAAGAGTAAAAAACGGAAATCTGCGGACGATGACGATGTGGACGCAGAAGATGACGACGACACAAAAGTCGCTGATAATAAAGTAGATGACGATGAAGAAGATGCAGAGGCTCAGGCAGCAGAACGTCACAAGAAAGAGTGGGAACTGCTCACGACAACGGTGCGTCAGGATCTCAGTTGGCGTCGTCTCTCTGCAGTGCGTCGTAATCTGATGCAGCTGGAAAAGCTCGCACAAACAGAAGAGGAAAAAGACGAGCATTATCGTCTCACACTTCTTACGGAAAACATGGAACTTTTCGTGTCGTGGATCGCTCAGCACATGGGCAATTTCCAGCCCGGCACGACTGTAAGTGCTAATGGTGTAGACGTTGGTGTCGTGGAATCGACGCAGGGACGACTGGTAATTCGTGACCAGGGTATTAATAAAACGTACACGACAGAGAATCTAAACCCCAAACTGGTGGAATGGCTCGTTGTGAAATCGCTGAAAGCTGCAGATGACTATGTAATTTATGGAACCTATCTTGCGATGGATTCTGAGGGAGACCGTGCAAAAGCAAAATCGTACTGGTCAACGGCCGTCGGAAAAGGTTTTGACAAAATGACAATTGACCTTCTGATGAAGGAATTAGACGTGGAACTTCCAGATTCTGGCCGGCGTCCAACGCAGCAGATGCAGAATGCTCGTACAGGTCGTGGAAAAGTGGACATGATGGAACCGCAGGTCATTCCGACTGGTGATGATTATGAAAAAGCATTTAATGCCGTCAAGAAGGAATTCGCGAAGGATTATGCTAAAAGCGATGTTCGCAGTCAGATGAAGATGGTAGCGAAATTTATGAAACAGGCACAGGATTCTGACCGTGATTCTGCGCAGGCGTATGTGATGGCAGAAGAAGCGCACAAAATCGCTCTGAAAAATGGTTACTACGAAAACGCGTATGAGGCGTTAATGATTCAAGAAACTCGTTTTCAGCGTGACACATATCAGGAACGTATGGAAATGATTACGGACGCGAATCCGACTATCCGTGGTCAGTCCTCTAGCACAGAACTGGTTGACTGTGCGTTGAAAATGGGAATGGATGCTGTTCAGCGGAAAAAGAAAATCGATGCGAATCGTCTTCTTGGCATTGCGCGCAAAAATGCGAAAGGTTCTCAGGTGAAACGTGCGCAGTCGCTTGAGCAGCAGTTAAATATGATGAAGTAGCCTCTTTACTTCACGTACATTACAGCCTTCTTATTCTGGGAAGGCTGTTTTTTTATTTCCATTTTCCCTATTTAATACATGCACCTTATCGCTTCCGAAATTCTGGGAAAAATGGTTAAAATATACAGGACTAATAGTGAAATCTTTATTATATCTAGCAAAAAAACGATAAAAGTTATATGTTTTTTTAGAAGGGGATTATAATGAGCCAAGATCTAATTAGAGAGTACGAGGAAAAACTGAAACAATTGGAGCAGGAAAACAAAAATCTGCAGGACCAACTTCAGGCAGCTGGGGCGAAAGTTGCGCTCGGCGAATTACTCGGGACTGTAACGCATGAATTTAACAACATGCTCATGACGGTTATTAATTACACATCTCTTGGCCTGCGTGATACAGACACCCAGCGTCGCACCAATGCTCTTCAGAAAATCGACTTAGCGAGTCGCCGTGCAGCCAAAATTTCTGAAAGTATCCTTGCGATGGCTAAAAATCGGAAACCGCATCCGGAGCCAACGGATTTAATCCAGCTTACGGAAGATATTCTCCTTCTTCTAGAGCGTGAGATGCGTAAGTATCGAGTCTCTGTAGACACCTCTTTCGCGCCGAATCTCCCTGAAATTAATGCGCAGGGAAACCAGATTCAACAGGTATTACTAAATCTTCTGATTAACGCACGTCAAGCGATGCCTGATGGTGGTAATGTAACAATAAAAATTGAGTATAACGCCAACACGAACACTGTGGACTGTTCCATTCAGGATAACGGTACAGGAATCCCAACGAACATTCTTCCACATATTTTCGAGCCTTCATTCACTACTAAAAAGGGGCCAGACGCAAGTGGGAAAGGTGGTAACGGCGTAGGTCTTGCTATGTGCAAGAAAATCATCGATGAACATCACGGTTTTATCCATGTTTTCTCTACAGTCGGTAAAGGAACGAGATTCGTTCTGAAATTTCCTGCACTTCCATCGGAAAAATGATTTGTTCTGGAAATATATCAAAAAATTCGGTATCAGAAGCGTTAACGCACGGAGATTATTTGGATGCACACATTCATTTTTTCCCAGAAATAACGCAATTTCTGATGGATTTTGCTCCTTCACTGAATGGCGATTCACGAAAAATCCGCACTATTTTTCTGAATGCGGTACGTCTCTGTGACTGGGAACCGATCCAGAAACTGAGCGAGAATTCTACAGAAAATCTGAAGATTTTTCCCTTTTTTGGCCTTCATCCGTGGTACGTGGCGGACGTTCTACCCAACGTGGAAAATGCACTTCAGCAACTCCGTCAACTTCTGGAGTTTTACCCATTTTCTGGAATTGGTGAAATTGGCCTCGACACAATTTATCAAAAAACGGTGAAGAAACCTAGAAGCTGTGAAAACAATAAAAGCAACAGAAATCATAAAAATCTTCAGAACTCAGAAAGTACCATAAG
>JAUNAI010000356.1 GCA_030527705.1 Planctomycetia bacterium
AAATTGAAAAATAGAATAAAGAGTGTAAAATGGGCAAAATGCTGCGAGTGGTGAAGAAACTTCCGTAAAATTTTAAGAAATTTCTTTTTCTGGAAAACAAAACGAAAACCAGTTCGTATATAATAAAAATGAATCAGTCGGTTATTTGAGTTTGGTTGCGCGACGAGTTGCGAGAGTGACTTCAGGCGGCGCCTCTGAAAGAATAGAGATAAAAATGTATAAATTTGAGGACGAAAATCTGATTATTGGTCGCATTTTTGGCGTTTTAGAAGAGGCGGAAGAAATGGAGTTTTCGCGGCGACTTGCCCGAAGCCAAGAATTTCATATTCTTTATAGCCAGACGCTTGCGGCACTCCGACCGTTACTGTGTTCTCGAAATGATGTGGTCTGGGACCATCAAGCGCGTATAGAAGTCCAGGGACTTGCGGAACGGACGCTGAAATCTCTAAAAGAAATGACGAAAAATCAGAATACTCTGGAAGTGCAGGGGCTTTCGAGTATGGTGGTGGAACGGGTTGTGATTGACGATGCGGAAGCTACGCAGGATACTGTCTTGGGAGTGGTGCAGGAAACGTTGGGTGGCAAGCTGAAAGATAGGCTGATGAAAGATGCTCCGGCAGTGGAAAATTGCGAGGAAAATCTTTATCGATAAAAGAATATGCGTAGAAGGTGACGATTTTGAAACCGTGTCGGTTTAGATGTATATCTTCCCTGTTTTTCTTAATTTCCCTGTTTTGTGTTTGGGGGGGGATAATTCAGGGCTGTGGGGATACGGCGGGAGTCGTGGAGCAGGGGGCCGACGCGGAAAAGGAGGAAGTTCCGGAGCGTGTGGTGTCACTTTCACCGGCGTTGACGGAGATGGTTTACGCGTTGGGACAAGAAAATCGGCTGGTCGGAGTTACGAATCACTGTAAATATCCACAAGAAGCGCAGAATAAGACGATTATAGGGACGGTTTTTAGTCCGAATCTGGAAAAAATTGGTATTCTGAAGCCGGATAGAATTTTGATGAACGTGCAGTATCCGGAATTGTCGGCATCATTCGCGCGATTTGGCTGGCGAGCGGAGGAGTTGCCGGACCAGAGTGTGGAGGATGTTTTTTCGGCGATTGAGAGACTTGGTGAGGTTTTTCAGGTTCCTGAGTGCGCGCGGTCTGTGACGGAAAATCTGAAAATGCGGCTTGATACGCTTCGGAAACGGACGGAGAATCGGCCTAAATTGCGTGTTTTGGTGGTTATAAGTCGGAATTATGACGCACAGACGCTAGAAGAGGTTTATATTGTCGGGCAGGACGCGCTGTGTGAGCCGTTGTTGAAGGTGGCGGGTGGAGAGAATGCGTACATGGGTAGTTCACCATTTCCGAAAGTGACGCCAGAGGGACTATTACACATGGCGCCGGAGGTGATTCTGGAGGTTGTGCCGGATCGGTTTCTGCCGGAAAGTTTAGAAGATATGGCGAATTCGGAAAAAGTAGATAAAAAAGAGTCAGAAGTGCTCAATCGTGCGTGGGAGACACTTCCGACTTTACCGGCGGTGAGGGACAGGAAGATTTTCCGGATACGCGAGAGTGACGCGGCACTGATTCCGGGACCGTCGATGATTCTGTGGGCGGAAAAAGTGGCGGAAATTCTCGAAAAAGCGTATAATAACACGAAAAATCTGGAAAATACGGAAAATCTGAAGAAATAACGGTCTGTGACGTTATTCTAAAATAGTTTCCATACTATTCATCACTTCTGTGAAGTAGGAGTCCGCCTCTTCCTCGCTCATGAGACGATTATCGTACACGAGAGAGAGGTTCATTGTGTTGGCGTACGTGATGCAGCAGATCGACACGTTTGTCTGCGGTCGGATAGGTGAACAGGAATCGATTTCATCGAGAATGAGAGTACCTATCTGGATTTTCTGAGTTTCTGTGCGTGGAAAAGCGAGTATTTTGGGGGTGAGGACTGGTCCGATGTTGGTGAGGACCATTGTGGTCCAGCATGAGCACATTTTAACGGATTTTCGCAGGTTTCCGCAGACGAATCGTGCGTCTTTCAGGCTCTGAATGAGAAGGAAACCGAGCGAGTATTTCTTGACGTGGGCCATTTCCTGAATGATTCCGGAGAGGAAACGTGCGGAGGTGTCAATGTCCGTTTCTTTTCGGTCGCAGAAGAGCATACTGACGACATTACAGATTGGCAAGTTCGTCTGGCGTGGGTGTCGCAGA
Organism: Planctomycetia bacterium; assembly: GCA_030527705.1. Lineage (GTDB taxonomy): Bacteria > Planctomycetota > Planctomycetia > Pirellulales > Thermoguttaceae > RGIG3701. The sequence goes on from JAUNAI010000356.1 coordinate 2,213, forward strand.
TTCGCGGGGACAGCGATGCGGATCCACGGATTTTGTCCGGAATAGGCGTGGTCGGGGTGTTTTTGACGCCAGGATTTTGTACCGTCCCAGACGGATTGAAGCATAATGTCGTTAAACGTTGCGTGTTTTTTGCGGCACCGAGCGAGAAGGTCGGTCGTTTTTTGTGCGTCGAGGAGCCGGAAGAGGATTTTCGGGAACCCCATGGCAGGGCGGTCCATTTTTTCAGTAACTTGGCGGTCATTTTCCGGTTCATCGACGATTGGCTGGATTCCACGTCCAATCAGTTTTAAGCTCCGGGGCAGGTGGCGGATGCAGGTGAGCAGGATTTTTGCGCGTTCCCAGCGTGTTCGGCCGTAGTGATGTCGTTTGGCGAGCATTTCAGGCTGAGTTGGGGGCAGGGCAGGGCCGGTAGGAAGTGTAACTCCCTGTTGGCGGGCGTATTCTGTGAGAAACTCGCCGATAAACTGAAACATTCCTTTACCGTCGGAGGCGCAGTGGTGGCATTTAATGGTCCAGTCGGTTCGCAGGACGGTTCCGTCAGCTGATTTTTCCTCGACAAGATAATAACGGACCATTCCTTCATGAAAAATATCCAGCGGCTCGCGCACTTCGTCTGGATAATCGCCACGGCAGGTCCCGGTCAGCCAGTAGACGCGCACGCCCATGACACGGCTGAAATTAGGGTTTGTATGAGAGACTTTTTCATAATGATTTGGGCCGAACTCAGGGATTTCCCACACGTATCGGCTGGGTTTCGTTTCGCGAGCATGCGCATACAGAAACGGATTCCGCGTCAGAATCTCCGCCAAGACACGTTCGAAGGTCTCATGATGGAATCCGCCGGAAAAGCGAAGGCGGCAGTAGCACTCCATAGGATATGCCGGAGTACCATCGAGAAGCATATATTCCTCAAAAACCGTCATGGGAAGCGGAGGTAATGACATCTTTTTCTCCTTATATAATAGATTCATTGTTTTCCCTTTATCGGTTTTTTGTTGGGGAAGGATTAACCAGCTCTTCTGGGACTCTTATGTTTTTTTTTCTGAGAAAATCCATATTTTTCTTTAAAAATGGCCACTTTTTTGGTAGATTTTTTTAGTTAGGATTGGCATAATCAGGATAATCGGACTGGAGGTGAAAAAATATAAAAAAAATGTTTTTTTTGGCTAAATTCACATTGTAGGGTTTATGATATTTATTTCTTCGATTTTGCGTCAAAAGTTACCCCCCCCCCCCGCAAAATCGGTCCAGATAGTACAGGTGGTGTAGCTGGTTTAAGTGGACTATGTAACTTTTTCTTTGGAATTTTCAAAAAAACTTCCGATACTTGACTACATAGTGAGAGTAATATCACTTAACAAAATTTTAATCAAGATAACTCCCCATGGGGGTTGTTGGTTTTCTTTCACCTGGCGCTGTGAAAGGCGCT